>JASHZU010000384.1 GCA_030042375.1 Verrucomicrobiia bacterium | reverse complement strand
CCGGCGTCTTCCAATTTTCCCCGGACGAACTTTTGCGTGAGGCCCAGCGCGCCCATGCCGCGGGTGTCCCGGCGGTTTTGCTTTTTGGCATTCCAGATAAAAAAGACGATAAAGCCAGCGGCGCATTTGCGAAAAACGGCATTGTCCAGCAAACCGTCCGATTGCTGAAGAAAGAATTGCCGTCGCTGCTCGTTATCACGGACGTTTGCCTGTGCGAATACATGGCGCATGGGCATTGCGGCGTGGTGAGCGGCGGAAAAATTTTGAACGACCCCACGCTGAAAATTCTCGCGCAGACGGCATTGAGCCATGCCGAAGCCGGCGCGGACATCATCGCGCCCAGCGATATGATGGATGGGCGTGTGGCGGCGATTCGCGCGACGTTGGATGACAACGATTTTTCCGATACGCCCATTATGTCCTATGCGGCGAAGTTTGCGTCGGCGTTTTACGGGCCGTTCCGGGAAGCAGCGGAATCCGCGCCGCAGTTTGGCGACCGGAGGAGTTACCAGATGGACGCGGCGAATGCGAACGAAGCGTTGCGCGAAGTGGCGCTGGACATCCAGGAAGGCGCAGACATCGTGATGGTCAAGCCCGCGCTGGCGTACCTGGACCTGATCCATCGCGTGAAAACGGAGTTTGGTTATCCCACGGCGGCCTATTCCGTGAGTGCGGAGTACACGATGATTCAGGCCGCGGTCGCGAAAGGCTGGATTGACGAGCGGGCGGTGACGCTGGAGAGCCTGCTGGCCATGCGCCGCGCCGGCGCGGATATTTTGATTACGTATGCCGCAGTGGACGCGGCGAAATGGCTGAAAGATTGAAGAATTGACCTTTTCATAGCCTTTTGAGTTCTTTTTCCATTTGACGGCGTTTTCCCTTCCGGTATTCTCTGCGTTCCCTTTTTTGAATAATAGATGATCGCAACAATCCGCAAACATTCGAAATGGCTCTTGTGGCTCATTGCCGGCGCCACAATCTTTTCCTTTGTCTATTTCATGGGTTCCGGCCCCAACCGCATGGGGGCTGGCGGTGGTGGTTCCCAGGGTGTTGATACCAACACGATTGGCGGCTCAATCTATGGGGTAAAGGTGACGCAGGACATGTACGATGCCATGTCGCATGACGAGGATCTTTTCAGCCTGTTTAATTACGGGAATTGGCCCTGGAAAAATCCCAACCTGACCCCGGACATGTTGAAGCAACAGATTTATATACGCATGATGCTGGTCGAAAAGGCGAAGCAACTGGGCATCCACGTCAACGACCAGCAGGCGGCACAGGCGGCGGCGATGTATCTGCGCTCGCCGGGTTTGTTGCGCGCGCTGGGAGCACGCGGTTCGAGCGTGCCGTTTGATGCCTTT
Organism: Verrucomicrobiia bacterium; assembly: GCA_030042375.1. The sequence goes on along the minus strand of JASHZU010000384.1, from coordinate 2,068 downwards.
GTCCAACAGATACTTACCCCGGCGGGGTTGACCGATACGGATTTTGATCGGTTTGTCAGGGATGACCTGGCGGTGCAGCAGTTGCAATCGGTCTATGGTATCGCCGGGCAGTTGATTACCCCGCAGGAGGCCGCCATCGAATACGTGCGCCAGTTTCAACAACTTTCTGTGCAGGCGGTTTTCTTTTCTGCTTCAAATTTTCTCGCGCAAACGGTGGTGACGCCCACGGACGTGGGGATTTATTATACTAATTTCATGGCGGAGTATCGCCTGCCCGTCCGCGCGCAGGTGAGCTATGTACTGTTCTCCATTTCGAATTATCTGGGGCAGGCCGAGCAGGAACTGGAAAAGACGAACTTCGATGCGCAGGTCAACTACGTCTTTAGCCAGATTGGCCTGCAGGGGGTGCCGGGCGCCAAGACGGCGGATGAAGCCAAGACGACCATTCGCAATACGTTGATTCGCCGACAGGCGCTCTCGGATGCGGGCGTGCAGGCCAATAATTTCGCCCAGGCGGTTTACAACGTCGCCAACAGCAGCAACACCCCGGCAGAGGATCTTGCGATCGTCGCGCGCCAAAATCACCTGACGGTGGAAACGCCCGCGCCGTTTGCTGAGGATTACGGTCCGCAGGATTTTGCCGCGAGTCCCATTTTTACCCGGGCGGCCTTTGAATTAACGTCGGACAGCCCCATCTCCGAGCCGGTGGCAGCGCCTGAAGGCGTTTATCTCATTGCCCTGGAATCGTTTCTGCCGAGCGAAATCCCTCCGCTGGACGACATTCGCGCGCAGGTGACGAGGGACCTGCAGCTTCGCGAAGCGATTATGCTGGCGCAACGTGCCGGGACAAATTTCGCGCGGAACGTGAGCCTGCAAATGGCCGCAGGAAAGAGTTTTACCGCCGCGAGCATGGCGGCAGGTTATTACCCGCAAACGATGCCGCCCTTTGCTTTGAGCACACAAGAGCTGCCGGAATTGGGCGACCGTGCGACGCTCAACCAATTTAAACAGGCTGCCTTTACGACGCCCATTGGCATGCCCAGCGACTTTATGCCCACCGCCAGCCCGGATGAAATGACTCTCAGTCCCGAGGAGGGCGGGTTTGTGCTGTTTGTGGAATCGAGACTGCCGGTTGACCAGTCCGAAATGGCGAAAGAATTGCCGGAATTTACCGCGCAACTTCGGGAACAGCGCCAGAACCAAATGTTCAGTGAATGGCTCATGCGTGAGGCCAGCCGTGAATTGCGCAACACACCCATCTATACCGGGAACAGCGCGATGAGATAAACGGCAGCCGTTTTTTCGGCGCGGCAGTTTGCAAAACAATTGAGCCTTTTCCTCCCGGCTCTTACAATCCCGGCATGAGCGCGGTCATCAAATTATCTTCCCCGGCAACGCATGAGTTTTGGGAAATCCCTGTCCTGTTCGAGGACGAATTTCTGCTCGCATTGGACAAGCCGGCCGGCTTGCTGACTTCCCCAGATCGCTACGACCCGCAACGGCCGAACCTGATGAAGCTGCTGCATGCCGCCATTGCGGCGCAGAAACCCTGGGCGCAGGAGCGAAACTTAAGTTATTTGAGCAACGCGCATCGACTCGATTTTGAAACCAGCGGCGTCATCCTGCTGGCCAAATCCAAACCGGTGCTGGTGAAGCTGGCGGATTTGTTTGGGGCGGAAAAACCGCTGAAGAAATATATCGCCATCGTGAGCGGCGAGCCCGCGGAGGACACGTTTGAAGTGGACGCGCCACTGGCGCCGCATCCGGCCAAACCGGGGGTGATGCGCGTGGACCCCAGGAACGGCAAAAAATCCCGGACGAAATTCGAAGTGCTCGAGCGTTTTCCCGGGCCGGGTTATGCGCTTTTGAGGTGTGAACCGCTGACCGGGCGCACTCACCAGATTCGCGTCCACGTCACCCAGGCCGGCCTGAAGATGGTGGGCGACACCCTCTACGGCGGCAAACCGCTCTGGCTTTCGCGGTTGAAGCAGGATTATCACCTCAAGCCAGGCCGGGAGGAGCGCCCCCTGATTTCCCGGGTAGCGCTGCATGCGGAGCAATTGCAGTT
>JASHZU010000383.1 GCA_030042375.1 Verrucomicrobiia bacterium | reverse complement strand
GAATGATGTCGGTTCTTCATCATGTCGGGATTACAATGATACCAATAACCAGTCATATGGTGAGGGGCATGCCAGACTTGGGGACAAACGAAATTGGATTTTTTATTCCGCCTCGAATTTTTTAAACGATTCGTAATATTTATAAACCCATTGATTTTATTGGTTTTCTCGCGTCACCAGTATTGGTGACATGCGGGAAAACGGGGATTTGGTATTGTGGTTGTGTTGTTGGCCCACAAGTTCTCTGTGGGCTGTGTTTAAAGAGGCCGGCGTAGTGTCCGGCCTTTTTTATTTCCCCCATTGGGTTTTGCCACAGAGCCTCAGAGGCACAGGGAAAAATTCTTATCTTTAATTCATTTTGCACGACGGCCCACGTCGAATACTTCTTTTTTGTTTTTCGTGTGTTCCGTGTATTTCGTGGTTAAAATTTAACTTTGTCATGAACAAGCGCGCGCTCATCCGAAAAATCGTCGCCCGGCTCACGGAGGAGCTAGAGGTCTATTTCCGCGCCGCCCGGGCCTCGCGCACGGAAGCCACCCACGAACAAAGCAAGGCGGAGAACAAGTACGATACCCGCGGCCTCGAAGCCTCTTACCTGGCCCGGGGACAATCCAAGCAGGCGGCGGAAATCCAGGGCGCCATCGCCGCGTTTGAAAAACTGGATGCGCGCAAGTTCGGCGACGCCGACCCGGTGGATGTCGGGGCGTTCGTGGAATTGGAATTGGACGGGGAAAAGGCGGCGTACTTTGTCGGCCCCCGCGCCGGCGGCACGGAAGTAATCCACGACAAGCGCGAAGTGCTGGTAATTACCCCGGAATCTCCGTTGGGGCAACAGCTCATGGGCCGCAAGCAGGGCGAGGTCCTGAAATTAAAACTCGCCAACGCCCAAAACCAATGCCGCGTGGCCCGGGTGGTTTGACGTAAAAATTAGGAGATAGGAGATGACAGTTGGGAGATGGGCTGGCGTCTTGAGATTCGTTCGTAATTTTTTCGTTCCCGAATACCTAACGGTTCACTACAGATTTGGTAAAATGGCCCCCGCTCTTTGACATATTACAGAAGTAGGGGCCGAAGTGATGAGGCTTTGGTCTTGCCTCTTTGTGCCTTGGTGTCTTGGTGGTTAAATCCGGGAACGGGTGCCTAAAAATTACACCCTGTACAAAGCTATACAAAGCTGTACAAACCTGTACAAGACCCCGGGGAGGGGGGAGGCCAAGATAGGTAAAAGTAGCCTAAGGTAGGCTAAGGTAGCCATTTTTGGGAAATAAAGGATTGTTTATTACCGGTGTTCTGCCGCCATCTTCAATTCTCTATCTTCCATCTTCGCTGCGTTATCGCCCATTCCCCATCTTCTTTTTCCGGTCATCGCCGGCCAGGGGCACGGAGAGTGTCACGGTGGTGCCTTTGCCAGGGGCGCTTTGCATGTCCAGTTTCGCGTCCATTTCCTCCGAGCGGCGGCGCATATTGCCCATGCCGTTGCGCCCTTCAGCGAGGGACTTGGGATCGAACCCGCGGCCATCGTCAGTCACGACAATTTCGAGCATTTGTTGGGACGCTTTGGCGTGGACCTGCACTTCGCGGGCGCGCGCGTGTTTGAGCGCGTTCGTGAGCGCTTCCTTGACGATGAGAAAGGTGTTGTGGCGCGTTTCGGGCGGCAGCGGCAGCGCGGGCAAATCGTTGGGCAAATCCAGCCGGCAATGCGTGCTGTTGCCATCGAAAAGTTCGTTCGCAAAATGCGCGATGTAATCCATCAGGCTTTGCAGCGTGTCGCTGCCCGGGCGCACAGCCCAGACAATTTCCTCCAGCGCGCGCACCGTTTGGTCCGCCGCCTGCGAGAGCTTGTTTGCGTGCACTTCCACTTGTTCAGGATTCTCCTTGTCGGCCTTGACCAGGCCGCTGAGCAGCGAAAGCCGCGTGAGCGACGAGCCCAGTTCATCGTGCAAATCCTGGGCGATGCGTTCGCGTTCGCGTTGCAGCGTGCGCTCCTGTTCCGCGCGCCGCAGTTGGTGTTGATACTTTCGTTTTTCCATCACCATCACCGTCGCGCCAAACCCAATGAGCAGGGCCGCGGCCACGATCGACCGGAACGACCACGTCTGCCAAAAGCGCACGACGACGAAATCGTTGAACGAGGTCGCGATGGCCATGTCGCTGAAAATCCAGCCATTGCCACCGCCATCGTGGCGCAGGCGAATTTGGTCAAACGAGCAATTGGCCTTGAAATGGGTAGTGAGGTTCGGCGATTGGTTGTCTTCCATACCACCGAGCGTGAGGTTGGGGTTCAGCCAGACGGTCACCAGGTCATCGCCGCCGGGGATGAACTGGACCCGGAAGACGATCGTCCGCTCGACATTATGGCTCACGAGTTCGTAGAGGCGGAAGGTTCCCGGCGCGGCGCCCGGCTCAGGATGCGAGGATTGCAGATTAAATTCGCAATTATCAAAATTGGTGGACAACTGGTTGGATGGCCCGAGTTCGGAAGCATTAAAGGCCGAATAAGCCCAGGCTTCCCAGGCATTGCCCACGCCGAGGTGCGGCGTATCGCCCTCGTACAACTGGAATCCGGCAAAGTACGGCTCGTCGCCGGCGTCCGAGAGCGGGTCCACGTGAAACTTGAAATAAAGCACGTCGTTGTTGGTGTCGGTGCGGCGGACTTTGCCGCCCAGGATATCGACGCCGACGCCGGTGTTGTGGACGAGCCGGGATTCGGGCTGGCTCCAGAGAATGTCCGCGCGCGCCGGCCGAGATGCTGCCATCGCCCAAAAGATGAGCGCGGGAAGAATGGCGGCACGGCAGAGCGTAAACGTCAAATTCATCTGGACTTAAAAATAAAAGCAAGGACGGCAACGACAAGGACAGAAATTGAAAACAACACAACGACTCCTGTGGGTGTGGGGCTCCCAAGCGCAAACACAATGGCATTGGCCGCAATCATTTTCCGAGATGGTTTCAATATACCATTACAGGACGGTGCGGGGATCTGGGCTGAGTATGCCGCGAAGAGCGGATGGGCGCAACACACTTGTGCGGGTTGCCAAAGGCGTGATTATTTGGCAATACATGCAGATGCTTAAATCTAAGTGCAAACGGATCTTGTGCCTCGTCATCGCATTGGCTGCGTCCTTCGTCGCTGCATCGCTCCATGCGGAGGAACAGCAGGGCGCCGTCATTGG
>JASHZU010000382.1 GCA_030042375.1 Verrucomicrobiia bacterium | reverse complement strand
ATCCCGTCCCGACAGAACCACGCTATCCCCGCCGCTTCCAAATAGCCGTTTATTTCATCAATCTGCGACTGCAGCGGCACCGGCATTTCAGGCCGCTGTGCCTTGTATTCCGGCAACGCTGCCAGGCGCGTGGCCGACAAACCACCGTCCCAAACCACCATCAAATGCGTCGGCGCCACCGTAGCCCGCAATTTTGCGAGCATCTTAATAAAACCATAAATTGCATTCGTCGGCTGGCCGGTGGGCGAATGCAATTCACGAATCGCATGGAACGCGCGATAAGCGTAAGAGTGTCCGTCAATGATCAACAACCGTTCCACAATCGAAGCTCAAGCGTTAACCGGTTCAAATTCCATTCATTGTCAACCACACCCGCGCGATCGATCCAAAGTTCATGACGGCTCTATTGGCCGCCCGACGGATTGATTTGACCCATCTGCAACTGTCCCGGGGAAGCAGCAGGCTGCGATGGGATGGCCGTTTGCGCAAAAGGCATCTCATCGTCCGAATGCACCCGATTGCCCGCCGGATCAATCAATGTGGCTGTCACAAAAATCATCAAATTCCGCTTGGTCTCGGTCTTTGTACTGCTCTGAAAAAGCCTTCCCAAAACCGGTACATCGCCCAGCACGGGGACCGTTTGCCTTTCATCCGATAAAGTAGAGTCCACCAATCCGCCCAGAACGACGGTTTGCCCATCCCATACATTAACCGTCGTTGTTACTTCACGCACACTGAATTCAGGCAGAACCGTGGGCAATAGCACCACATTGAGGCCGCCAGTGGTAAAGTCTCCCAGGTTTGGGGGCGACTGATAGCCGGTAAACTCGATCAGGGACGGAATCAGCGTTAAATTAATCGTATAGCCATCGGACAGGACATCGGGCAGCACGTCGAGGATTGGGCCGGTTTCGATCTGTTGCACTTCCGGAGTGATGGCTGAGACGCCTGGGGCAATCGTGGTAACCTGGGCGCTGGTAGTCATAGCCGTGCCGAGGGCGGGTAACGCCAAAAGACCGGCAATGAGTCTAGATTTTTTCGTCATTCTTTTCATTTTTTCTCCTCACATTAAAGTTGGCAGATCACGGCACTCCGCTAGCGGTAGCTGTGGCCGGCGCGGCCTGGAAGGTAAAGCCCACAACCACCGGTTGGATGATCGTTGCCCGCATTTGCGTTTGTCGTCCGCTAATGGTCGTTACTTCCGGCTCGGCCAATTCCTGGGTGCCCGTACGCGTCTCTAACATATGCAGCACCACTTGAAAATTAGGATTAGTCAAAATACCGGTGATCGAGGCAATGGCCGGGAGGCCCGCATTTTGAGTCAGTCCGCTGGTCAGAGACGGCAGAGTCTGGGCAACCTCGCCCACAACAGGATTGCCCGGAAATGTGCCAGACGGATTGGCTGAAGAAGAAGGGACATTCACCGTTCCAGCGTTGCCGCCTTGTCCTTGCGCTGCGCCTCCGATGCTAAATTGCCCCAAATACCAATCGAAACCCAGGCCCGTCGAGTCGTCCTGCTCCACATCAATAAAGCGCGATTTGATATGCACCTGCGGCGGCACCTCGTTCAGCACTTGTATCGCGCGCTCAATGATGTCCTCATCCTGAGGTGTCGCATACACAAACAGCTCTCCCAAACGATCATTAAAGAACATGGACTTGGGCGGATCCAAATTAACGCCAAGGCTGGAAAAGAATTGCTTGGCTATGGCGCTGACGTCGCGGGTTAAACTTGGCACCGTCAGGTAATTCACACCACCGCCGCCGGGTTGAACTCTGGTCCCAGTCAGTTCGCTCACAGGATTGTTCAAGATACCACCGCCACCCTCGCCGCCACCACCACCACCACCACCGCCGGCACCACCACCGCCACCACCGCCACCTTGTCCGCCACGAACACCGCCGGCTCCCGGCGCGATATTAACCACCGGAACAACCGCGCCGCTGGAACTGTTGCCGTTGCCACCGCCACCACCACCACTATTGCCACCGCCACCACCACCGCCGCCACCGCTACCGCCACCAGTGCCGGTGGTGATATTCACCGAGCCAAACAAAAACGAAGCAACGCTTTGCAAGCCCGCGTAAAACGTATTGGGATCCACTTTAAATATCCTCATCTCATATTGGGGAGCATCCGGCCCTTTTTGGGAGAAGACGATACCCCAATCCTCCACGGAATATTTAATCGGATGGTCCGATACCATGCAAATCGCATCCAATAATTGTGCCATGTTGACGTTATTCAATTCCAGGTTGATATTGATCGCCGTGTCATCCGCCGGTTGGGCGCCTGCAGCCTGCTGTTGTTCCGGCAACCCTGTCGCAGGATTTATCGCCGCCGCCCCTCCACCACCTCCGCCGCCTTCCCCGCCTTCACCTTCCGCCGTGGATGGAATATTTTCTATATTCGGATTGAAAAGAAAATTGATGCCCTGTTTATCGGGATCGCGCAATTTGGACTGGTCCCGGAGGTAATGAAGCGCTTCATGCAACGGCATCTGCTGCCAATCAATGGCGTCCATCTGGATGCGATTTAATTTGCTATAGATTGCCTGACGCCCCTGTCCGGTGTAGACCAGATTCGTCATAAAATATGGGTTGGAAAAATTGGTAACGATATTGACTGGTTTCTGCCAGGCGCGCTCGACTTGCACCATCCGGTCGAGGTTATCAAGGGCCTGATGCGCATCTTCGCGGGCATAACGGGCCTGCTTGACCAAATTCAAATAGTATATCGCACCACGATTATCCGGATCCAACTGCAGCGCCTGCTCCAATTTCGCCTGGGCATCGTCCAGCTTGCCCATTTCGTAAAGCAACTGCCCGTCTCGCGCCAGCGTAGCTGCGTCGGTCTTTTGATTGATTATTTCCGGCACCTGCTGTTGCGTGGCCAGGTCCGGCTGGGTGCCGCGCATCTGGGCAATCATCGCGTTATTCTGTCTCTTAAAAGCAATCGCCTCGGCATTTTGCGGATCCACAGTCAGCACCCGCGTCACCTGGACATCCGCATCGTGCAAATTGCCTTCACGCTGGGCTTCCCGCGCCAGTTCCATGTGAACACTTACGAGACCGGCTTTCGTTTCTGCCGCCTGCTGGGGAATGCTGACGACGCCGATCTGCTGAACCAGTACATATGCTTCTTCGTAAAGTTTCGAAGCCCCGACGTAATCCTTTTGCGCCACTGCCGCTCTAGCCAGATCAAGTTTTTGGCTGAGCACAATCTCATCGGCCTGGCGCATCACCGCCTCGTTAACAGCATCGCCTTGGGCATCAGTTGTTTGGGCGGGCGCAGGGGAAACGGCCAGCAGGAGAATTATGGGAATCGGGAAAATAACGGCTTTGATCATGGGATTGATAGCGCGATGCGGCGCAGATTTCTATTCTAAACTTAAACGAAATTTATCAAGGCTGATACGGTACTGTTGTTCTTTTCTGGTTTGATTCGGCTGATATTACCACTTCATTCTGGTCAATGACAACAATATTATAGTCATTGTTGTTAAATTTTAAGAGTGCCCCTACGCGCTGGGCTCTCCAGTTCTTGTTCTCCGGAGGATACGTCAAGTCAGCTTCGTAGCCCTCCACCTCCTGGTATGGCTGGGTCTGTGATACCGTCACGCTTTCGCCGCTCCCGAGGATTTCAATCTTCAATTGCGGGGCATCCGGGGGACCACTGACCGAAACGAGGTGCAAAGTCTCATCTTTATCCCCCACGGAGAGGAAATGTTTTCGGGAATGGCGTTCTCCCGGCGTCGCCGCGCCCTGGTGTTCGGCGCCGATCTGATATCGCGCCGCGCTGAATTGATTCGCCGGCTCGATCCCGTCCAGCCGCAACACAAAATAAAGGGGCTCAATACCGGTCACCTTGAGCGCTCCCGGCCCTACCTCAGTGCCATTTTCAATTTTAATCAGGTGACCATCCACCGCTTTTTCCCACTGCATCGAATTGAACAAGCGATTCGTGGTGTCGAAATCCAGCGTGACTGGAGATTGCACCATCCCGAGGCTGTTATTTTGCAGCGTCATATCCAGCGCCGGCAACGGACGGGGGTTGCGTGGAATGATACTCTCTTCCTTGTCCTTCAAGGACTGCTGTTCAGCCGAAATAATCACCGGCAAGAAAAGCAGGGATCCCACCAGTCCCAGCAGCACTGCGCCGAGCAAAATTTTCTCGTAATGTTTTTTTAGGAAACTCATGGCTTCAGCTTGACCACATCAATCGCCAATGTGACCTGCAACAGTTTTTCATCCAGCACCGTGGGCAATCCACCCCCGGACATTGGCATGGGCGCGGGCGGCGGAGTTTGATCCGCTCCCGTCGACATCGATTCGGCAGGCATGACGTTAATGCCGCCAACAATAAAACAATGGTTGGACGCGGCGAGCTTGGATAAAACCTTCGCCAAATCGGCGGAAAAGCACCGGAAGGTGACGCTGTAAGGTGTCACCGTCGCCAGGCCATCGCCGATGGTGGTGGTTTTATCGCTCAAAAAATCCGCTTGCGGTCCCGCGGAATCGTTATCGGAAACATTTTCCCGTTGAATTTGGACGAGGGCATTGATTTTGGCGTCAAACAAAACTTCGGACAATGCCTTGACTTCGCCAAGATGCTGGGCCAGCAAATTCAAACTTCCCGGGGAAAACGTCACCAGGTTGCGTTCGGCGGCAAACGAGAAGGCATAATCCGATGGCAACGCGACATTGTTATTTGTCGCCTCCTGCTGGAGGTTCAGGATAGTTTCTCTCAATGTGCCGGCAAACTCCTGGTCCTTCACCACGCCGTCCGGCGGATTGGGAATGGGTTGAATGACCTCAAAATACTTCCTCGCCTGGCCGATCCAGTCCCGCAATTGCTTTTCCTGGTCATGCGCCACATCAATGTTATTGGGATGTTGGTTATCCGGCGATATGGGCTTGCTGTAGTCATTGGCTAAATCAATATACGCCTGTGACAAAGTTGCCATGTTATTACTGTTCTGTCCCCAGGCTTTAAAATCATAATACCCCGCAGCGCCCAGCAGGATCAGCGCAATAACACCGCCAATCGTAAAGAATAAATTTCGTTTTATCCAGGCCATGTTAAAATTGCGGTGAATTTATTTGGGGCGGATTTAATAGCGTCACATTGACGCCAAAAGTAAACGTCCCATCGGGATCAGGCTGGCTGACAGTACCCTGAAGCGTCGTCCCTTTGGGATCAAAATCCTGGCATGCCTGGAACTCGTTTTGGACCATGTACGCCATATCGCTGTCTGCGGAGGGATCCACACTCGCCAGGCTCACCGCCCGGCAAGTAAGAAACATGTTGTTGGTCGTTTGGATGCTGCCCGTGGGCATCATCTGTGGCTGCCCGGGAGCTCCTCCGATGGCCGGTCCGCCCATGGTCGTCATGGTTTGAACCCATATCCCCGCCTCCACTCCCGGCTTTTGTGCGGACAATTTTTTCTGGATGTCGCCTTCCGCATGAATCAGCGCCTGGCGCATGTCCGACAGAACACCACCCCAGTAGTACCGGGCCTGGATCAGCTCCGCAATCCGGTCTGCCTCTTTCCCTGTGTCCTTCAAGGACTGCTGTGCTCTTTGCAGTTGCTGCACCTGGGCATTCGCGCTATCAAGCTGCGGCTGGATTTTTGCAAGTTCGGTTACTTTTTGCTGGGCCAGTTGCTGAAACAAAAATCCCACCGCAAAACCCACCAGTACCAAAACGAACACCGTGCACATCAGGTACGGTTTCTTTTCATTGAAATTGCGCCAGCGCAAAGTGCTCTCCGGCATCAAATTCATTTCTACGGGGCAATTGGCCAGGTTCCGCAGTCCCAGCCCCACCACTTCGGCCAGGGAATGCGCCACTCGCGCCAGCGCTTCCAAATTCACCGACGGATCAATCTGCACGTTGCGGAACGGATTGAAATATTCCACCGGCACATTGAGTTTCTCAGCAAAAAATTGCGCCGTGTAAGGCATGATGCTCGCCCCGCCCGCCAGGAACAGCCGTTGCGGCG
>JASHZU010000381.1 GCA_030042375.1 Verrucomicrobiia bacterium | reverse complement strand
AGGGGAATCTTTCGGTTCGACGGCGATGGCCTGGAATGAAGGTTTCTTCGGTTTGATGACTTCCACGACGCCGGTGATGGTTCCACCGGTGCCGACGGCGGCGACGAGGATATCAATCTTGCCATCAGTATCTTCCCACAGTTCCACTGCGGTGGTCTTGCGATGGATTTCCGGGTTGGCCGGGTTGTTGAACTGTTGCGGAATCCAAGAGTTAGGCGTTTCTTTGGCCAACGCTTCAGCGCGGGCGATGGCGCCTTTCATGCCTTCGGCGCCCGGAGTCAAAACCAGCTTGGCACCGAGCATGGCGAGCAGGGTGCGGCGTTCGAGCGACATCGTTTCCGGCATGGTCAAAATCAGTTTATAGCCTTTGGCGGCGGCGACGAAGGCGAGCGCAATGCCGGTGTTGCCGCTGGTGGGCTCGATGATGACGGTATCTTTTTTGAGAATGCCACGTTTTTCGGCGTCCTCAATCATCGCCATGCCAATGCGGTCTTTGACGCTGGAGAGCGGGTTAAAGAACTCGCATTTGAGCAGGACCGTGGCGGGCAGGCCTTCGGTGACTTTGTTCAATTTGACGAGCGGGGTGCGCCCCACGGTTTCAACGATGTTGTTGTAGATACGTCCCATAAATCTCTTTGGTTACTTTTCGTAAAATTGCGCCGAACGAGGCGGCGGGGCAAGCATTTTCTTGCATGATTGTTTTTTGCTTAACTGACGTTAAGCTCGCGAACACCTGTCAGAATTTTTCATCATTTTTCTGTCCTTGCGACCGACGTTTTTACTGGCGGATGTTATTTATTCCCGGCCGAAAGAGCGTTTAGCTCGGCACTAAGGCGTTGGGCGATGTCCTGTCGGCCTGCCGCTTGCGCTAATTCCAAGGCCTTTTGATAATGGACGATGGCTTCGTTCGTGTTTCCAATTTGACGGAGCGCATTACCCAAATTGACTTGAGCTTCCAAATAATGGGGCTCGATCTCCAATGCTTTTTGATAATGGCTGATAGCTTGGCCCAGGTCGTCACGGCGAGACAAGGCCAGGCCCAGGTTGAATTGGGCGGCGGCATAGTCGGGCTTGATTTCCAGGGCTTGGTCAAAATGAATGATAGCTTCGTCCAACTTTCCTTCATGGAGCAACACTTCGCCTAGATTGTTTTCGACTTCTGCATAATCGGGTTTGATCTTTAATGCTTGTTCATAAGCTGCGATGGCATCATCCGTTTCGCCTTTTTGCAGTAATGCATTGCCGAGATCATAGCTGGCATCCGCCAGCTCGGGATTAATTTGCAGGGCCTGCCGGAATTGGTTGATAGCTCCATCCACATTTCCCGTTTGGAGGAAGGCATTGCCGAGATTGATCCGGGCTCCCGTGAAGTCGGGGTCGAATTGCAAAACTTGCTGAAACTCCATGATGGCCTGTCCGGTTTCTCCTTTTTGAAGCAAAGCGTTCCCCAGATTATTGCGGGCTTCCACAAAATTGGGTTTGATCTGCAGTGCTTGACGGTAAAGAGCAACGGCTTGATCCACCTCGCCATTTTGGAGCAGAGTGTTACCGAGATCGTAGTATGCTCCTTCGGTGTCAGGCATGATTCGAAGTGTTTGCTGGAAATCGTCAACCGCTTCCTGCGTTTTTCCCTGCTTCAACAGAAGATTGCCGAGGTTCATGTAAGCCATCCAACAATTGGGGTTTCGCTGGATGGTTGTTTTCCAGAGCGTTTCAAGGTCGGTGTACGTCCCACATTGGCGCCATGTCAATATCCCTAAGACCAGCAATACCATCGTTGCAAGCGCCAACGGCAAGACTGGATGCTTTGGTCTCAAAGTGTCCGCTGTCAGTCGCGCTCCTCCCGAGGCAACCAGCGCAATCAGGCCAAGACTGGCGACATATTGATAGTGATCAGCCACAAACGAATATTTGAAAGTGTAAAGCATGATAAATCCCAAAACAGGGACCAGCGTTAAGACAAAGAACAACGTCGCAATTCCAATACTCCGGCGCAGGCGACCTTTCAGGCAACATACCGCCAGGCCAAAGCCAATGACCATGATCAGCCACACATAAGCCAGTGGGCCCGAAGCCGAGATGCTCCAGCGCGGATAAATGAAGGTTAGATTTACCGGCCAAAATAGTTTGCTTGTGTAAAACCAAACCGCGCGACTGGCCACCAAAATCCGTTCTATCAATCCCATCGAAAAGGATTCTCCATTTGTGCCAATGTGGTATCGCTCCACCCACATGGTCACCAGTCCCATGCTCATGCCCAGGACAACAAACGGAAGGATTTGCGCCAGCCGGCTGCTGCTGATTGGGACACCTTTGAGCCAGAGAATTAACCAGAGCGCCACCGGAAGAGTACAGGCGGTAGTTTTGCTGAAAAGCGCCAGCACAAAAAAAACCAGCGTCAGTCCGTAAAAAATGCCTTTTTGCTTTTCTTCTACAAAGCTGATCCATGCCAGCAATGCCAGCAAGTAGAAAAAAAACATCAGCACGTTCTTAAGCTCGGTGACCCAGGCTACCGATTCCACCTGCACGGGATGCAGCGCCCAAATAGCCGCGCCCAGCCAGGAGCCGGGCAAATTCAGTCGCCGCAGCAGCCGCCAAACCAGCAGCGCGTTGATGGCATGCAATGTGATGTTGACCCAGTGATAACCTCCTGGCATGAACCCCCAGAACGCGTGCTCAATCCGAAAGAAAGTGTAAGTTAGCGGGAAATATTGGGACGGCGAATTCTGCGGGAACCAAATCTGCCGCCACCCATCCGGTGCTGTAAGCAGCGGGTTATTGGTCACATACATATCATCGTCCCAGATGAACCCGGCATGCCAGGCCGGTTGGTAGGCAACGATCACGGCCGCCACCAGAATGAAACCCAAAATCCAATCCTGTCCAAAAAAAGCAGGAACTCCCGGAGCGGAAACTCCGCTCGGGGTACCTTTCGAAGAATCTTTTTTTTTCAGCCTTCGACTGTTTGGCCCGGCAGATCGCGGCATCTTTGTAAAACTAGATCCAGATGATTTAAGACAATCAGCCCATTTGCCGAAGAGCTGTGTAAAATTCTCTAATATT
>JASHZU010000380.1 GCA_030042375.1 Verrucomicrobiia bacterium | reverse complement strand
CGCCCAAAGTCACAGCGGAATTGACGGCCACCGCCCGTTGTGGCTTTCATCAATATACGTTTCCCGCTTCCGACCAATCACATTTCATTCTTGATTTGGCGCACGGTATCGGAAGCACACCTGTCGAAGAGGCTGTGCATATCGAAGACGATCATACTGTGAGTGGCTATCGCACTTCGGATGGATGGGGCGGCCACCGGACAATCTATTTCGTGATGGAGTTTTCCAGGCCGTTCGATTCCAGCGGCGTTGAACGTGATGGAAGACAGATCAACGGCGTCCACGACGCGGGAGGCAGAAACATCAAAGCATTCTTCAATTACAGAACTTCCAACAATGAAAAAATCCTCGTCAAAGTCGGCATCTCCGGCACGGGCATCGAGGGCGCCCGTAAAAACCTGGCTGCGGAGATTCCCGACTGGAATTTCAATCATGTGCGCAAAGCGGCAGCCGCCCAATGGAAAAAAATCTTTGACGCCGTTGAAATCAAGTCCTTTGACCCTGATATCGAGAAAACCTTCCACGCAAATTTATATATGACGGCACTCGCCCCGGTTGTCTTCAACGACGTGGACGGGACCTACCAGGGCTACGACCACCAAAATCATTCAAACCCGGGTTTTCAAAATTATACGACCATCTCCATCTGGGACATTTATCGCACCGAATGGCCGTTGTTGACCTTATTGCAACCGGGTCGGATTGACGACATTGTTCAATCCATGTTGGTCGAGGACCCCCAACTCGGACAACATTCCACTCCCATCTGGCCACTTTGGGCCAACGAAACCTGGTGCATGATTGGCTATCATTCCGTGGACATGATGACCGAGGCTTACCTCGAAGGCTTCCGGGGTTTTAATGCCGAAACGGCCTACCAGCAAATGCGCGATACTGCCATGCAGGACCGCAACGGTTTGGATTCGTACAAAACCGTCGGTTACGTCCCGTCCACGCCACATGGTTCAGCCACTTCAAAAACACTCGAATATACGGTTGACGACTGGTGTTTGGCCCGGATGGCTGAGGCACTTGGCCACCAGGACGATGCCCAGCTTTTCTATAAACGCTCGGCGAATTATTACAATCTTTTCGACGGTACAACGAAATTTTTCCGCGGGCGAAAAGCCAATGGAAACTGGCGCTTCCCCTTTGTGGACAACGGCATGGTCAATGACGAATATACCGAGGCCGATGCCTGGCAGTATGCCTTTGCCATCCAACAGGACGTGCCTGGAATGATTTCGCTCTACGGCGGGGATGACGGTTTCATTCAAAAGCTGGATACGCTGTTTACGACGAACTCATACATAGACACCCCTCTGCCTGATCTCAGTGGCCGGATTGGCCAGTACGTCGGCGGCAACGAGCAGTCCTGTCATATTGCCTATCTTTATGTTTATGCCGGCGCGCCCTACAAAACTCAGTACTGGGTACGGCAGGCGATGTCCCAGCTATACAACAATACGCCGCCGGGCGAGCCTGGTAACGTGGATTGCGGCGAAATGGCCGCCTGGTATGTCTTTAGTGCCTTGGGATTTTATCCCGTGAACCCCAGCAGCAGTGTTTACGTGATCGGCAGCCCGGTAGTGAGCAAAGCCGTCATCCATTTGGACCGTGAAAAATATCATGGCCGCACGTTTACAGTTATTGCCGACAACAACACTGCCGATAACATTTATGTCCAATCTGTCACTTTAAACGGCAAGCCGCTCAAAAGGTCATGGATTACTCGCGATGAATTGGTTTCCGGCGGCACGTTGCGTTTTGTGATGGGACCCCAGCCGAATCCTCAATGGGGCAGCGCTCCCGCCGACCGCCCGCCGACAACCATGCCGGCCAATTTCCAATACCCGGCCATTCCCACACCGGCGACCACAAACCAAGCAATTCAACTGACCTTGCCGATTCGCATTGCTTGCGGCAGCGATGACACTGTCGCTGGTTTCAATCCTGATCCCGATACCATTGAGGGCGGTGGCGAAAATCATGCCGATGTGCAGGTGGATACCAGCGCCGCAAACGCCGCGCCCGCTGAGGTTTATAAGACGGAACATTATGGTAGCGATTTTACCTACAAGTTTTCCGTGCCGAAAGACCGGTCCTACCTCGTGCGGTTACATTTTGCTGAAGTTTTTGACGATGGCGCCGGCAAACGACTTGAAAATATTTCTATCAATGGAAATTCCGTGTTGACGAACTTTGATATTTACGCCGCGGCGGGGGGAATGAACAAAGCGGTGGTTAAAGACTTTTCAGATATTGAGCCCAACCAGGATGGCACTATTAGCATCCGCGTTGCCGCTACGCCGGACAGCCCCGATCAAAACGCAAAAATCAGCGCTATTGAAATTTTAAAATGAGACAAACCGGTTGATTAATCGCCCGGGATGATTTCCGCCGTTCGTAAGGTAACGGGACCAAGCAGGCCGGATTCCAGCAATGGCGAATCTTTTTTCAAATGATGCCAGGTGTCGAAGGTCAGCCGGCCGGTGGGGCTGGGTTTACCGTCCAGCAGCCATTGCGGCCAGGCTTTGAGCCGGTCGCCGTCCCATTCGCAATCCGGCGGCAACTGTTCATCGCCAATGAGCCGGTTTGGCCAGAGGTTGGTCACTTTGACGACCAAATGGTTCGTGCCCGATTTTGCGGCGGCAGTGATATTCACGCAAAATGGCGGCTTCCATAACACGCCGAAATCGCGGCCATTCAGGGATACTTCGGCAAAATTGTCCACTGCGCCGAGGTCCAGCCAGAGTTCAGCGCCGGGTTTGAAACGATCCGTAGATATTTCGATATCCTTCTCATACGTGGCCGTACCGGAAAAATAATGGACGCCAGGGTTCGTATGGTCGGTCCAGGAAATCAATTCGTCCAGGGTGACCGATAGGGGCGCGCCCCAGTTTGGCGGGAAATTCAGATTCCATGTGCCGGTGACTGGTTCGGGAGAGGGCAGGTCCGCGACAGTGGCATGCAAAATTTTTCCGTCTGCCATGTACAATTCGAACCGACCATTGTTCCATGTCTTTATCGCCGGCGAACCGTCAGCGGCGGTGATGGTCTCCCATTGCGGAGACTGGCCAATCGTTGATGCCGGCGTCAGCGTGAGCTCCTCGCCTTCGTGTGCGGTCGCATGGCCGGGCCGGCCATCCAACGTGTAATCCACGCGAAGTTCCTTTTCGTGGGATGGCGCCGGGTCGCGGCCCGCCAGATCGTTGTTGGCTATGACGGGCTGACCCGCCTGGACGAGCGCGGAAACTTTTTCGGTCACGTTCGTTCCACCGGCGCTATCAATGGCGGTGTAAACGGCACGTTGAATTTTCAATTTTGGTGTGACGGATGGGTTGGCGGAAACGTCACCGTTCGCGGCAACGACATGATCCGTGTTGTCCGTCGCGCGGCGAAAAACGACAAAGACTGAACCGGCGGGATCAAAATTCAAATGCACTGTCGTGTGTCCGCCGTTGGCGCTCCAAACTGGTGCAGGCTCAATGATGCCGGTGCCGGGATGCCAGAGTTCGG
>JASHZU010000379.1 GCA_030042375.1 Verrucomicrobiia bacterium | reverse complement strand
CGAACACCAGATGAATTCCACGCGCCACTTCATGCGTGAACTCAACCGCCTGGGCTTAACCAGCATTATCGACGCCGGTGGTGGCTTCCAAAATTATCCCGAGGACTACGCCGTCATCGAAGAATTGCATAAACGCGGCGAAATGACACTGCGCATCGCCTACAACCTTTTCACGCAAAAACCGAAGCAGGAAAAAGAAGACTTCACCCGTTGGGTAAAAATGACGGGGCCGGGCAAAGGCGACGATTTCTTCCGCTGCAATGGGGCCGGGGAGATGCTTGTCTTTTCTGCGGCGGACTTTGAAGATTTTCTCGAACCTCGTCCTGACCTTCCAGCTTCGCTCGAAGGAGAATTGAAAGAAGTCGTTTCGCTGCTCGCCGCCAACAAATGGCCGTTTCGTCTGCACGCCACCTACGATGAAAGCATCACCCGCTTCTTGAATGTGTTCGAGGAAGTAAACCGCAGCGTGCCGTTCAAAGGCCTGAATTGGTTCTTCGACCATTGCGAAACAGTGACTGATAAAAACCTGGAGCGTATCAAAGCATTGGGTGGCGGCATTGCCATCCAGCATCGCATGGCCTACCAGGGCGAATACTTTATGGATCGCTACGGCAAAAAAGCTGCCGAGCGTACCCCGCCGATACGTAAAATGCTGGAGATGGGCATTCCCGTTGGGGCGGGTACCGACGCAACGCGTGTGGCGAGTTACAATCCTTGGGTTTCGCTCTATTGGATGGTCACCGGCAAAACGGTTGGTGGCGTCTCCATGTATCCTGATAAGAATCGGCTCACGCGCGAGGAAGCATTGCGGTTATATACGCAAGGGAGCAGCTGGTTTTCCAGCGAGAACGGAAAGAAAGGCGCCATTGCCGTCGGCCAATTGGCCGATTTTGTCATCCTAACCGACGACTATTTTTCCGTGTCCGAAGAAGAAATCAAAGGCATCGAATCGGTTCTTACTGTCGTCGATGGAAAAATTGTTTATGCCCGGGATGAATTTGCCGCTCACGCCCCGCCTGCCATTCCCGTGCTGCCTGAATGGTCGCCAATAAAAGTTTTTGGTGGTTACGGTGCACCGCTGGATGTGAAAAAAGCTGCCCGAGCCGGGGTTCCGGTACAGCACCACCACAGTGCCGAATGCCACCAGCACGGTTGTTCTCATGCATGGCATCAACTCATTTCCGCTGCGGAGACTGCTCGTAATCGTTACAGCGAATTTTTTGGCCTGGGCTGCGATTGCTTCGCCTTTTAAATGCGACAGCGCCGTGTTTCTGATTGTGTCCTTGCCATCTAAACTCAATCAAAATTTTCAGGTGCCGACGTAGCATGCCTCCTTCAATGAATGAAAAATCGTACGATGGCTTCCCCCTCTCTTGGGGGGAGGGCGAGTAGAGATCATCACTTCCGGATAAGGTATTGGCGAACTAACGATTTTCCCTTACATCTGCCAAAATCTCACACGGCGGGCCATGGTGTTCACCCGCCCCGAAGACATTCGGGGTGAGTTCTTTGACATCTTGAAAGGGCCGGGGGCAGCTCCGCTAGGAGCGGCATATTTGTAGCCCCGGGATTTATCCCGGGGTAAAAGGCTAAAAAGTAATCATTCCATATCTGCGGTAGCGGGCGAGTCTGCGAGCGTATCTGCCTTGCGTGACGAAAGTGGGTAATCAAACCAAATCAACCACTTGGGCACGAAAACAAAGTGAATACAAACCGAAACAAACCGAAAAATATCAAGCTTGCTAAAGCCTGTTAAAGGCGGCTAAAGGCTAATAAAGGGTTCCCCCTCCCCCGGGGGGAGAGGGCAGACTAAGATAGGTAAAAGTAGCCTAAAGTAGGCTAAGATAGCCATTTTCGAGAAAAAAAAGATTGTTTAATTTTCTCTGTTTTCCGCTCCCCCCACGAAAGGGTTGGCTCTGGCTAACCTGATTGTGGAATTTTGGCCGCTTCTTGTTTATGCTAAAGTTCCCGGATGAAACGGAACCGGAGGCGAAAGGAGAATTAAATGTCACTTTTTGATTTATCAAAACCAAATTTAATCCTGCGACTGACGGCAATCGCCGCGATACTCGCCATCATTGTCGGTTCATTCGCGTATACCGCCGGTTGGCTCACGCCGAATACTCTGACGCAGCAAAAAATCATTGATCGGTTTCAAACGCTCAATGGTGTGCATCCGGGCTTTCGACGCAACCATGCCAAGGGAGTTTGTGTCAGTGGCTGGTTCGAGAGCAACGGACAGGGCACCACGCTCTCTAAAGCAGCGATTTTTCAGACCGGCCGCGTCCCGGTCATTGGACGATTCTCCCTTGGGGTGGGTCAGCCCTCCGTCGCGGATTCCGCCATGGCAGCGCGTGGACTGGGGATTCTCTTCAAGTTGCCGGATGGTGAAGAATGGCGCACGGCGATGATTAATTTCCCGTTATTTCCCGCAAGCACCCCGCAAGCATTTTACGATCTGCTGCTCGCATCGGCGCCGGACCCTGCGACAGGAAAACCTGACCCAGCGAAGATGCAGGCATTTTTAGACAAGTACCCGGAATCGGCCA
>JASHZU010000378.1 GCA_030042375.1 Verrucomicrobiia bacterium | reverse complement strand
ATCAAATTGATATTGGCGGCGCATCCACGAAACGATTACTTCAACAAAATCCTGCAGAGATTCGGTCATGACGCGCGCAGCGAACTTGGCCTGCGGTGTGGCGCGCAACAGCCCGTTGCGAAAGTCCATGGCCAAAATTTCGGCGATTTGTTTGATGCGTTCGCGTGCCTGCGGTGGTGTCAAATCGCGCCAGCGTTTGTTTTCTTTGACAAGCTGTTCGTGAAAAACTTTCAGGACATCGTGCTGGAACGTCCCACGTTCGCGCGGATCCAGCTCAAAAATTTTTCGTTCGCCGGCGCGCAAACCAGAACGAACAAAAAATTTAAAGGGGCATTCCGCAAATTCTTCGAGACGGCTGACAGAGGTTCTCAAGACTTTGCCATAGAGCCGTTCCGCCATTGTGGGCGAAAGATTCTCCAAAGAATCAGGCTCTCGCAGTACGCGCAGATTTTCGATTAAACCGGAGAGTGCCGGGGACGAGGCCAATCGGCCGAGGCTTGATTTACCCGCGTCGTTATTTTGAGTTTCGACAAGCGTGGGGATCAGTTCGTTGGCGTTTTCGATTTGCTCCAGTTCAATTTGGCCGTCGAAATTTTCAGCAGGAAGTTCCCGGAAAATGCTTCGTAGTCGCGTGATAAATGGCGAAGGATTAAGCGGGCTGCCATTAGCGTCATTGCGGGAATGGGTGATAAGCAGTTTCCCGCCGGAACGGGTGAAAGCGATATAGCCGTAGTAACGCTCGCGCGCGAGACGTTCGCGTAAGTCCGCCCCGAGCGAAACGAGATGGCTCAATTCGTGGCGATCGGTATCAGTTAAAATTGTGGGGGCGGCCGGTGCAGCAGGAAAGATGGCTTCGTTGACGCCCAGGACGAGGCATAATTTCAATTCGGGATTGCGCGCACGATCGACTGCCCCGATAAGGACTTCATCGAGCGCAGGCGGAATTACACCCACGGTAAGATTTGCGAGGCCAGAATCCAGAACGGGCAGCCAGTCACGCAAGCTCATTGATTCGCCGGAAAATGCCAGTTTCACATTGTCGAGCCACAGGTTCATTTGTTCCCAAACTGTCGTGTGAATGACGGATGGGTGGCTGCCAGCATTTGCAGTGCTCCATTGTTCCAGTATTTCTTCGGCGCGCAGGTTATCCCAAAGCTCGCGCAGCGAATCCGCCAACGCTTTTCCACTGGGTTGAAATTTTGTTTCAGCAAGCCGACGATAAAAGATTTCAAACGGTGGCAGAATTTTTTGCCGCAACCGCTCCAACCGTTTCTCCAATACGGCGTCTTCGGGAATTTGGACTGGTTCGCGCCATTTTTTTCCGCGCCAGCCGCGGCCAAGCGATTCATTTTCCAGTCCATCAATTTCGGTTTCATTTACCGGGCTGAACCCAGTTTTGAGCGCGGCAAACCAGTCTTCGTGCCGCCAATCGAAAGCCGCGGTGCGCAGTGCATTGCGGGTCAATTCAGCCAACGGGTGATGGGCGATGCCTTCGCGGCGGTCGAGAAAATACGGGATCCCGTAATGGCGGAACGTCCGCGCGAGCGATTTATGAAAAGGCTCGAGGTCACGAACCAGGACCGCGCAATCGCGGAATCGGTTTTCCGCGCGCACAAATTTCAGGATTTCGCGCGCGGCAAAAACAGCTTCGGTTTCAGGATTTTGGCAGGCGACAATTTGCAGGGCAGGTTTCTCGCTGAATTTTGCGGTGCTTTTGCCTCCCTGCCAAAACTTTTCCAAATCACGCAATGCCGGAGCTTGAGCAAAGCGGTCTTTTTTGGGATTGCGGTGCAGCATCTCAATTTCCACTTTACAACGGGGCAGGGCTTCAATACGTCGCCGACATTGTTCAAACGTTTTGCCAACGGCATTCCAGATGGAAAGCCAGGATGTTTCTTTGGATTCATCAAGGCAAAATGCAAGGGTTGCACGTTTGCAAAAAGGAATGACCGCGGTGAGCAAGCCCAACTCCTGCGGAGTCATTTCGGCGAACCCATCGAGCCATAAAGCAGAAAAATGAAGCACGGGATTTCCAGAATTCACACGGAGCATTTCGGTGGCTGCACCCAGCAAATAATTCGTGTCCTGCAATTTGTGTTCTTTCAACCATGCCGAATAACGTTCGTGGAGCAGGGCGAGATCGCGGAGTTTATCGCGCAATTCCGCGCGGAGGTTTTTATTTTCAGCGAGCGCGCGCAGTTTAGGCGGCGGCAATTGCTGCTGCTGAAATTCGTTGAGCAGGCGGCTGATTTCCTGCGCGAAACCGGAGCGACGCGCGCTGCCCCGAAATAGTTTTAATTCATCCTGATGCCGCAGAAGCAGCGCCCGCAAGACCATGACGCGGCCTTCATCGCTCAAAAATTCCGGGAGGGCCGCGTTGAGTTTTTCGAAGACAAACCGCGCGAGGCGTTCGAAAGACAAAATATGCAATCGCGCATAGCCGCCGAGCGAAGGGTCCGCGAGCAATTGGCGTTCGAGCTGAAAGGTGGCTTGCTTAGGGGCGATAAAAACGAGCGGCGGCCCTTCCGGCGCGGCCCGCAGGGCATCGCGAATCTCCGCCAGGCAGCGGAACGTCTTGCCGCTGCCGGCCGGACCGGAAAGAAAGCGCACTTGCACACAGACGTTTTAGCGCAAAGCGAGCCTGAAAATCAATGACAGCCGCATCCACCACCGCCGCAGCAATGGCCGCCGCCAGAAGGTTTGCCGGAGGAAGTGGCCGCGCCGGTGGAGGCAAAGGTGGAGAATTTCTTCGCGAGCTTTTTCGAGCCGCAATGGGGGCATTCGGAATTTTTCCAGTCGCTGGAGCGGACGAGCAGTTCGCTGTCCTTCCCGCATTTTTCACAATGAAACTCATATATCGGCATGACTCTAAAAGTAATCGTTTACATCGAAAGGACAAGGGCCTTTGCCATGAATTTCGTGATTTCCCCGGCCAGCCATTTTGCTTAAATTTTGTACATGACACAGCTGCAACAGGCGATTGAGGAATCGGTCACGACGCTTCGGGGCTTGGCCAATCTGGAAGAACCGCTGGCGCGGGCGGCAAAAATGGTCCTGGGCTGCCTGACTTCGGGCCGCAAGCTGCTGATTTGCGGCAATGGCGGGAGCGCTTCGGATTCCACGCATCTGGCCACAGAATTTCTCTGCCGTTTTCGCGACGACCGCCGGCCATATCCGGCCATTTCACTTCCGGCCAACGGCGAATACATGACGGCTGTTTGCAACGACTATAGTGCTGACGAGATTTTTGCGCGGCAGATTTGGGGCCTGGGTGAAAAAGGAGACGTCCTGATCGCACTCACTACCAGCGGCAAATCGAAGAATGTCCTGCGCGCGCTGGAAGAAGCCAGGCGCAAGGGCCTTGAGAGCATTTGTTTCCTGGGACGTGATGGCGGATTCACGAAAGGTGTGGCAACAATTGATTTACTGGTGCCGGGAAATGCCACCGTAAGGATTCAAGAAGGGCACAAGCTGATCATGCACGTCCTTTGTGAGATGGTGGAAGAAAAACTGCCGAAGAAGTAAGCGGAAATTTGATCCAGCCCTAAGAGGAAAAATAGGCGTTGATCATT
The DNA here is from genome assembly GCA_030042375.1 of Verrucomicrobiia bacterium. The sequence continues at coordinate 2,658 of JASHZU010000378.1, read as the reverse complement.
ATGATTATTGTGATTCCGCCCCATAAACTGAACCCAATTACGGCCAAGGCTGTGCCCCAAATGCGATAAGCCCTGGCCGCATTCCAATATAGTTTCTCCCGGACACTAACCCGGCCAGCCATCCATAAGGCCATGACCGCAAACGGTATTCCAATGCCCGGTAAAAGGCCCAACAAACCATAGGCAAAACATCGCAATGAACTATTGAGCATGGTGATTTTGGCGAGAGCGTCGTTATTCATTTTGAATCCGGGTTCGTGATGGTCAAGGCGATGGGCGCAGAGTTAGCTTGCGGCCCGTTGAGGCGTTTGATTTGTTGTTGTTCCAAAAATTTCACTTCGCGGTGCAAACGAATGAGTGCCGCGCTTTCGGCGGCGGCCAGCAACACCATGATAGTCAGGAGGGTGATGAACAGAATTGTTGCGGAGCCTTCATCGTTCCGATTTTTCCACCCGGAGCTATGCGTTCTTAAATTTGTGGGCAAAATTTTCATGGTGTTTTTTGCGCTGCTTCAAAGGTAAACATTAGCGGCAGATGGGTTTCTCTGCGCCGTTGCGCCACTTCCAATTCCCAGCGCCATGCCTGCACACCACCACGCGTGTCAGGAATCATTTCGGACGAGACGACACGAGGCAACAGTAACGCGGAAAAGCCATCGGAACCAGCTTGTCGGCGCATTTCACCGGCATTCAAACGATAAACAATTTCCTTTCCGCCTTCGGGAATGATGACGACCTCGCCGGATGATGTCTTTTCGATCTGGATGGTTCCGCTGGCGGCGCGTACGTCCGCGCGCCAGCGTTCGCCCGCGCGCAAAGCGGCGCTGATGTCATCCGTCGCGGAAATCAACGCCTTGGAATGGTCCCAACTTAGATAAAATGTGCCCATGGCCACCGCGCTCAGGATTAAAAAAACCGCGATATAACACATGCACTCCACAAGCGTTATTCCGGCTTTTCCTTTGGCGCACGGGATGTTGTGTTGGATTTTCATTGGACGGTAATTTCACGAATGACCGTACCGATGCCCTGGCGCCGGTCCGGCAACCATTCCAGCCGCAGATGATTTTTAGTTTTGGTCAGTTCAAAATGCCCGGCAGGCAGATTGGCCGCCGCACGGGAATGCACCGTGTAGATGTTTGAGCCATCGGGGAAATTTTTCCAGTCGCCGGCGACGAGGATTTCCATTTCTCCGTCCACAATTTCGTTTGCGACCGCGCGGCAATATTCCATGTGCAACACTTCCCGTTCCTTTGCAAACGAAAATGCCAGCGGCATAATGGCGACCGTGAGGACAAGCATGGCCATGGCCAGGTCTATTTCCAAAACGCCGCGACGGGATTTTCCAAATTTATGGCTCTTTATTTTCATTGGGACAATTGCCCATGCAATACTGATAGCAGGATGCCAAACATGGCCGTGGCAATGAGGCCAACAAAAATGCCATTCAAAATTACCAGCCCTGTTGTAATGACATGCGCCGTGGCTTCCTCCTGTTGGAACGCCCGGGCATCAAGCGTCTCATGCCAGCCGCGCAACGCATTCAAAAAGCCGCCGCGCGCGTGCGCGGCATTTGCCAAACGCCAGTGAAATTCCCCGGCATCATCAAATACCCGAACCGCGTCATCCAGTTTCACGCCCTGTTGCAGCGCCGCAATAATGCGCGCGGCCCGCTTGCGGCAGATTTCATTGGCCGTGCAGTCTCCCGCCAGCCGGACGGCTTCCGCCTCCGGCACACCGCCATCGAGCAGCACGGCAAGCATCGCCGAAAAGGTCCGCTGCAATCGTTTGCGTTTCCATCGGACGCCCCACGCCACCCAATCCACCAGCGGCAGGCCCTGAAATTGGAAACGCCGGACAAATCCCGGTCCTCCCAGATAAGCGATGGTGGCGATGACCAGCAGAAGGGAGACGGCCAGTTCCAGCAGCATCAGTTCGTTGGCATTGTCGAAAACGAATATCGTCTCCGGCCACAATTTTATACCCATTCCAGCCGCGACATCCCTGAATTTGGGAATGATAAAGATCGTGGTGAGCATGACCACCGCGACGAAAACCGGCGAAAAAAAGAAAACTACCAGGAACATATAGTGCACCCCGCTGCGGACGCCGGCGGGGCCGTCCCGCAGAATTTCGCGGCAGGCGGGCAGCACCCGCCGGAGGTCCCCGAGTTTGGCGCCGGCCTGGAGGATCTCTGTAATTTGCGGCGGTAGAAATTCCGGCACCGCCTTGAGCGCCTCGCCAAACGACAACCCATTTTCGATGTGTGCGGCGAGCAGATGGAAGCGCACACCCGGGGTCAGGTCGCGGTTCCGCGCCAATGAGAGAATCATTTCTTCAACGGATTGCCCGCGTTTGATGGCGTCTTCCACCAGGTCGAGAAACAACCGGGCCCGTTCCACCCGGCGCATCGGCAGCGTGAACAGAAAATGAACCAAAAAAACCTGCCCGGCGATGCTGCCGACCCAAAATAACAACATCATCAATCCTATAAGAAAACTGAGAAGGATTTGCAACGGATCAACGTCCTGGATATCCAGTCCGAAAAGCATGCCTATCACCGGCGAAAATGTCATTCCTGCGATCATGGCTGTTTTTATCCATTGTCTCCGCTCAAATTCCTGATAAGTGACAGTAGGGCCGCCATGACAGGCTGAAT
>JASHZU010000377.1 GCA_030042375.1 Verrucomicrobiia bacterium | reverse complement strand
TGTCGCATAAAATAACGCGGCCCGGCCCTCGTGCGCAATTCGTTTGTCATACACCCTTTGGGTGGTTATACCTTCGTTGAACTCATAAGTCCTATGAAAACCTTGTTTCCGCTTTTCGCGATTTTGTTGATGGCACTCGCCGGCTGCGCTACCAGTCATCCTGACACCGGCCCCCGGACCAGTTCAGAGACAGTGTTAATTGCCTACTATCCTGTGCCGGGCAAGGAGGCGGAACTCGAAGCCATGCTGGCGAACGCCTGGCAGGTTTATCAGTCAGAAAATTTAGTTTATGCTCAGCCGCATGTTATCGTGCGTGACAGCGAGGCCGGAGGCAAAGCGCGCTATGTTGAAATTTTTACCTGGATAACATCGCCGGATAATCCTTCCGCGGCAGTGAGCACGGTTTGGAGCCAGGAACAGGCGTTATGTGAAGCGCGTGACGGACACGAAGGCATTGAAATCGAGCCGGTCGAAATGATAAAAGGGAGTGATGACAAATAGCTATTCCGTCCCGCCAATCTGACCGCGCGTCACGCCGAGCTGGTTGAGCAGTTTCAATTCGCGCCAGATTTCGGGGCCGGTGATTTCTCCCTTTAACAATTGGCGATAGCGCGAAATCGTCTTCTTCATTTGCTCGGGACTTTCGTTGAGAAATTCGAGGCGGAAATGGCGCGCGCCCAGTGCCAGCATGCGCGGAACAAAATCCGCGCCGGTCTGAGCAAGGGCGTTGAAAACGGTGTTGCGGCAGCCGGCGTCCGCCTTGAGCGGATGCAGCGCGCCCACGCGGTCGCGGAGCTGCACATCATGATGGTCGCACGGGCGGCCGCAATTTGTGTAATCCGTGCCGTCGGAAAGGAACGCGCAAAACACGCAATGCTCCATATGAAACATTGGGATGTGCTGGTGAATCGTAATTTCAAACCATTCCGGCGGCGCACCCCGCAACAAAGCTTCAAGCTGTTCGAAATTCAAATCATACGACGCAGTCACGCGCTCGAGGCGGAATTTGTTTTTGAAATAATCCGCGGAGAGATGGTTGGCGATGTTGAGTGAGTAGTCGCCGATGCAATGGTCCGTGCTGAAGAATTTCAGGTGATCGTAATTGCGAATGAGGTAGCCGTCGGCTTCGCAGGAGCGGACCTGTTTGAGAACCCATTCCTCGCCCATTTTAAAAATGCGCGGCGGCGCAACGAAAATTTCGCGCTTTTCTGCGGAACTGGAAGGCGGCGTGGCTTCACGAAACAGCTTTACCGCGTCGCGATATTTTTTTGGGTCTTCAAATTCGCAATACACGGTCCCGATGCCGCAATCCATTGCCGCTTGGAGCTGGGGCAGGGAACGGACGAGAACAATTATCCGCGGTATAAGGCTATTAGCCTCCGATGAACGAATTACGTCCGCCCGCTGTTCCCTCTCCGCTCCCATTCGATGGGAGGGGGGAGGGTCAGGGTGAGGTGAGGGCTCTGGATCTTTCAGACTCCATTTTAGTGGTTGCCCGCGCAGGGCCAGCAACTCATCCACAGCGGCACGGCGCAGGCGGTTGAGCTCGCTCACCGGCAGCATGACATCGCCGTCGAGCGAGCATTTCAATTCGCCCAGCACGAAGGGCGTGCCGCCGAGACGGCCCAGTTGCGCGCGCAAACGTTCCGGCGTGAGCGGTTGCTTGTCCGCGCGGGCCAGTTGCATGGTGGACAGCAAGCGCGCTTCATTGCCCAATTCGTCGCAGACGACCAACGCGAGATGCTGTCCAGCGCAGCCGCGGACTTCCATGGTGAGCGGGCGCTGAAATTTCGGCGTGTCGCCTTCGAACGACTGGCGCAGGCGGCGTTCCAGTTCCGGGTCGCTGGTCTTCCAAAGTTTATCGCCATGATGAATGCGCGTGAAGTCAACGCCCGGCCCGAAACTGAGCCAGGCCTCCGGGCCGCGCTGCTCAACGGTATAAACCCGCCCGCCTTCTTCCGGCGATTCCGGATGCCCGGCGTCAAAGACCACGCCATCGCCGGCCTTGAGCGGGCCTTCCAATTTGAGCCGGACATTCCGGCCTTCGATGCCCGCGACTTCGCCCAGATAAACGCCGCGCTTTTTGCCGAAACGGGCGTGGACCAGTTCCTGGTTATTGATACCGCCGAACCAGCCCGTGTAAAGCCCGCGCGAAAACGCCATCTCCATTTCGTACTGTGATGCGGAGGGCAGGGGTGAAATCGTTTTCGCAGCAAATTCATCCAGCGCCTCACGATAAATACGCGTGATGTTCGCGACATATTCCGGCGATTTCAGCCGCCCTTCGATTTTTAGCGACGCGACGCCAGCGCGAATGAGGTCTGGCAGCACCGGCAATCCTGCGAGGTCTTGCGGGCTGAGGAGATACTTGCGGTCGCCGAGCGGAACTTGCTGGCCGTCGGAAATCAATTCGTATGGCAAACGGCAGGCCTGCGCGCAGACGCCGCGATTGGCCGAGCGCCCGCCGAGCGATTCGCTTGTGAGACATTGCCCGGAGTAGGCCACGCAAAGCGCTCCGTGCACAAACACTTCCAGGGGCATGGATGCCGCTGTGCCCGCACTGGCAGAAATTTTTTCGATTTCTTTGAGCGAGCATTCGCGGGCGAGGACGACAAGCTGACAGCCCAGCTCACGAGCGAACTCCACGCCGGCGGCGCTCGTGACGGTCATTTGCGTGGAGACATGAATCGGAAAATCCGGCGAGAGGCGCCGAATCAGCCGGCACATGCCGACGTCCTGAATGATTGCGGCATCCGCGCCCGCGGCGATGATGGCGCGAAGACATTCCTCCGCTTCGTCCATTTCATTTTCAAAAACGAGGGTATTGAACGTGACGTAACCCTTCACGCCGCGCCGGTGGAGAAATTCCATCAATGGCGCCAAATCCTTCCGGTTGAAATTGCGGGCGCGCATCCGCGCGTTGAATTTTTCCAGGCCGAAGTAAATGGCGTCGGCGCCGTTCTCGACCGCAGCGCGGGCGCATTCCCAGTCGCCCGCCGGCGCAAGCAATTCCGGCAGGCACGACGGAACGTCCATGCGCGCCTTTTCAGGGATGGTTGAATCGAGACTGTTCATCGGCAAACTACCGCCAAATGTAAATTAAAATTGAAAAAGAAAAAATAAAAAAAGGCCTGTTGCCCCGTGCGCATCGTGACCATGACCTATAGCTGTCATCCGTCGTTCCAAGCTGTCGGCCGATAATTCTCCCTCTCTTGGGGGAGAGGGCCGGGGTGAGGGTGAGCTCTTGTCAGTCGAGTCCGCGAGACTCTGACAATCATCATTTGTCCCCTACGTCCCTTTTGTCCCTTCCGTCCCTTCCGCCCTTCCAAAACCAATGCAATTCATGCCCTAAATCCCACGATTGACACCCCAGGTATAATCTCCGAACCAGGCCGTTTTTCGGCCAAATTGCACAACCTCCGTAAAAAAGATAATCAGCATGAAAACGAATCATTCCGTAAAAGCCCTGTCGCTTTTGATTTTAATAATTCTGGCGCTGTCCGCCGGCGCGAACTGGGCCGCTGCCCAGGGCACCGCGTTCACTTACCAGGGTCAGCTCCAGA
>JASHZU010000376.1 GCA_030042375.1 Verrucomicrobiia bacterium | reverse complement strand
GCCGGTAGTAGTTGTCGCCCCTGACGATTACGTCTGGGACGGCACTGAATACGTCGGCATCGTGGCTGGCCAGTATTACTACCTGGGCCCGAGCGGCGCCTGGATTGTTTGCGACCCTGTCCGGTTGCACCGTTTCCAGGCCTATGTCTCAGTACATCCGGATTGGCGCAGCCACATGACCGCTAACGTGAAATATCGGAACGCAGGTCCGGCACATCCGCAGCCGCAGCCCATGCACGACACGCATGCCCAGCCGATGCCGGGCAACCAGCCGGGTCATTTCGACCAGGGGCATGACCACAATGGCCCGCCCCAGTAAAAGCGAAAAACGAATCAGGGTTTAACCACGAAAAGTGGTTAAGGGAGAGCAAAGGCAGGGCAGTCTGCTCGGGGATACCGGGTTGAGTAGGCTCCCTGCCTTTAACTTTTAACGAAAAAGCCTTAAATTCACGCATTCTCCCTCTTCCATTTTACCCTCCATTTTTCCTCAAAAATGGCCCGTTCTATGCTCCTTTCCAAGGCTTATGAACGCGCACGCGGATCAACGAAAGCACATCCTGGTGGTGGACGACGAGCCCCTCGTGGCCCAGAGCATCCAAATGCTCCTGGGCGAGGCCGAGTACGTCGTCGACCAGGCCAAGGACGGCTACCAGGCCCTCGGCATGTTTGAGCCCGGCAAGTTCGAGCTGGTTTTTACCGACTACATCATGCCCCAGATGCGCGGCGATAAACTGGCCGCAGCCATCAAATGCCTTTGGCCCGAGCAACCCGTTGTCATGGTCACCGCCTTCCCCGAAAAACTCCAGACCTCCGACACCGCCCTCGGCGGCGTGGCGGCCTTCATCTGCAAACCTTTCGATGCCGAAACCCTCCGCCGCGCCATCGCCCAATACGGGCATCACTAAGCCGGAGTTTGAATCCATTCCCGTTTGCGCCCGTGGAGCATTGACAGAAATCATGTAGCGATGCGGAGCGGGAATTTTTGGTGTTTTGGCGAGGCTTGAGCGAAGGAGCATGCCCGCAAGTGGCCTGTGACTGAGCGAAAACGAAGCCAAAACCCAAAAGAACCGCTGCCTTGCCTAAAAACTTTCCTTTGCGCCCTTGTGAGTTGATGGTTAATCTTGTCTTTAAGGACAGATATGAAAACCATCATCAAACTCGCGGCCGCTGGCATTGTGGCGGCCCTCATCACGCGCGGCGTTGCCGCTTTAGGCGATGATTCCGCCGGCCAGACCACGGCCAGCTATTGGACCTCCTACAACAAAGTCGTTCCCACTGCGGACTATTACACCAACGAACAAGCCGGGGTCGTGGCCATCCAGCAATCGCGCGACTCGCAGGCCGGCGTGCAAAACAAAGGCGGCGCGCTGCTGCGCCCCACCGGTCCCATGGTCATCCCCCGCATGCCCACCGAATTTCACGAACAAAACCCCAAGTTCCAGCAACAACACCTCTGGGACGTCAATACCAACTACCTCTATACCAGCCAGGGACCGTAGGGTGGTTGAGGGTTGATGGCTGAGGGTTGATGGATGATGGTGGCCGCACCGCAGGTGCCTTCGTTTCCTCTGTTTCCTTCTGTAAAATCCCTTCGTCTCCTTTGTGACTTATCGCGCCGAAGCCTCTCGCCGCGCCGTAACTCAGTAAAGGCGGGTGGCGAAGGCGGGCCATCTTCCATCTGCCATCTTCTATCTTCGTTTCTATTACGCCGGCGGATTGCTCGTGGCGAAGAGATAGCGATGGATCTTCCATTGGCCCTTTTCTTTGCGGAAGATAAACAGCTCATTGTTCGCTTCATTGGACGTTTCATGCGTGGCGAGCAATTCCTGCCGGCCCGCCGAGGTCGTGCGCACGTAGGCCAGGTCGCCGCCCAGGTCCACGATTTCCTGGATCGTAAAACGGACGTTCAATTTTATCGTCTTGAAGACAAATTCATAGCCCGCGCGCACCGCGTCACGGCCGATAAAGGCCGGCGCATTCTGGGCCATAAAGACCGGGTCGCTGCCATAGACCGCCATCGCCGCGTCCGTGCTGCTGGTGTTCAGCGCGTTTTCGTAAGCCTTAATCGAATCCGAAATCTCCTGGTTCATAGCATCGCCACTTTTTCACGATTATAATCATCGCGCAAGTGGAAAATGAGAGGTGGACAGAATGACAAAATGAACCGAATCAAAAAACGATTCTGCAAAATTCTGTAAATTTTGTCTAAAAACGCTTCGTGGCCTTTGTTTCCTTCTGCAAATCCCTTCGTGTCAATTCGTGAAATTCGCGTAAAAGATCTTCTGCCTTACACGAATTAACGCTAATTAGCGCAAATTAGTGTCAATTCGCGTAAACCTCCGCGCCTTTGCGTTTTGGGGCGCCTCCTTTTGCGTTAAAAAACCTTCAACCTTAATCGCCGCCCGATCTTATCGACGATAGAATTATTAATCTTACGATTTGACAAAATTATATTTCTGTATTCTATTTAAAGCAGCACTAATAACCTGAAATCTGCAACCCGCAAAAATTATGAAAACAAAAAAAATCCAGGTTGTCTTTGTGGGGTCTTCCATGGTCGTGGCGGTGCGAATCAAAGGCCGGGGCGGTGTGCCGGCCATGCCATCAATACCGGCCGGACCGGTCGTTTCCGTTCGGCGGAAAATATCTAATCCACCCCATTCCGGTCATGCCTGACCTCCCGTCAGCGGCGCGCCACTCTGTATGAACGGCAAAGTGACGAAGCACCCGCTTTATGCGAATTAACGCCCATTTGGGCTAATGAGCGGAATTAAACAACAAGGTAACGAAGAAAACGAAGTGGAAATTTCAAAAATTTTTGTTCCTTTGTTTCTTGGTTGTTAAAAAGATTTCACCCGCCA
>JASHZU010000046.1 GCA_030042375.1 Verrucomicrobiia bacterium | reverse complement strand
TATTTGCGTCCACGTACAAGTAAGGCTTTTCGCGCACCAACGGTGTTTTGCGGATGACCGTGTAAGGTGGATGCGGCCAGCTTCCGGAAGGCGCATTGGGAGCACCCACAAATACCATGTTCCAATTATGTCCTTTCCAACTTCCCCAAACATCGTTTCGCGAAAGCCATTGCTGTTGCGTTTTGGAATCTACTCGTAAATCAATTTTGGAGTCGGCCAGGAAACCGCCACTGGCATAGGCATTGGTTTCCAGGTTTGCCAGGTTCAGGTTGCCCATAATGTGCATGCGGCGTAGGGAAGTATCCTGCGACACCGCCCAGGTCATCGTGTTGCTGACGTTCGGGACGACCGCCATATTTTCACAGGATCGCCAGAAATTCCCGGTGGCGTTATGGTGATACCAGGAGCCTTCGGAATGGACGTTGCCGTCAATCACAACATCGTCAGGCATCCGTCCCAGGCCGATGACCTGCGTGTAATAGCCCAGGTTCACATCCAGGTTGGTGTAATGCCCGGGCAGGAAAAAAATGGCATATCGGTCTTTGCTAAATTGACCGTTTTGTTGCTCCGCAAACACCCGGTTCAGCCCGCTTTGAATCGTGTAGGCGGACATGGTGGAATTAAAGATCAGCACATTAGGGCCAAAGTTTGGAGCAGGGCTGGCCGGTGGCGGGGAATTCAGCCGAGCGTTGGCTGACGTTTCACCCTCATTGAGCATTTTTAAGACCGGCTGGATCTCGGGACATTTCATGAAAACTTTCCAGCAAAAACCCGAGCGATAGTTTTCAATCATCGGCGCAATCGGCCCTTCATCGATGCAAAGATAGGTCTTGGAAACCCAATTGCGCGTGAAATTAAACGAATCATAAAACCCGTAGGGCCCCCAAAGTTTGGAGCCGTACTTTTGGTACATCTCGTTCAGGCACGAAACGCTTTCCGCGGGAACGTAGGGCATCGAAGAAAGGGAAGCGGTGGGAGCCAGCGTGCCTTTATCATGCACTCCCGGCGCAAAAGCCATGTAACCATCCGGGCCGGCGCTGGCGGTAATGCCCCAAAGCGGTCCATAACCTTTATACGTGTCTTTTTTGGATTCCGCGTATCGGACTTGCACGAGGCAAAGATTTCGGAAATGGTCAAAGTACTCCTTCCCACGAAACACAATTTGTTGCGGATCCAAGCCCAGATAAGAATACTGGGTCCAAAAAAGTGGCGGACCAACATCGGTGCCGTCTCCCAGTTCCACATGAATTCCAAACCGGGTGCGGTCCACTCCATAATCCGGCGACTCCCACCCCTCCCAATAGGATTTGGGTGTGATGGGATGGGTCGGCGAGGCGAGCCCCAGCACATAAACAATCTGGCATTCGTTAAATCCCAAAATGCGGAGATTTTTCTTAAAACCATAATTCGGCGACCAATGCCAAAGCATGACCGCGTTTGTATCCTTCCGGCTGACAAACCAATCCCACTCGACGTCCCGCCAGAGATGGTCGGCGATCTCGCGGATTTCAACTTCATCATCGTTCGTCCCGGAAAAATATTCGCGGGCAAATAAAATTCCCTGCATCAGGAAGGCCGTCTCCACGATGTCCGCGCCGTCATCGTATTTGCTGAAGGGAATCACTTTGCCGGTTTTGCCATTGATGAAGTGCGGAAAAGCCCCATGGAAACGCTCTGCTTTTTCCGAGAGAAATTGCAATTCTTTCAGGGCCTGCTCCGCGCCTTGCTGGCGAGTGATGAACCCTCTTTCGACGCCCACGCCAAGGTTGAAAAATCCCATGCCGCTCGCCCCGATGGCGCAGATATCGGGATCACGCCTGACGGACGCTCGCGCCAGTCCTGAGACGGGATGAGCATATTGATAAAAATAATCAAAGCTGGCCTGCTGCACTTCCGTGAGCAGTTGTTCCTGGTCGAACGCTTCTGGATGTCCTTCCACCGGTTTCGACCAATCCGAGGGCAAAACATGGCCGAGCCCGTTTGTCTGGATGCTACGGACCCGATAGTAAAAATTTGTCGCGCCAGTGCCGACAAAATCGTTGTAGATCGTCAACTGCGGAAGAGTATTGGGTAGCGGCTTAAATGGGCCATCGGGAGTATTTGCGCGTTCCAGGTCATAACCCATTGATCCCTGGGTTGGTTCCCATTGCAGCTTTACGCAAAGCTGGCGCGGCGTTGTGCGTAAATCCTGCGGCACAGCAATGGGTTTTTGTTCCTCTTTAGGCCCGGCACCCGCGGCGGGAATCGCCAACAGGAGGAAGCACAGATATATAAAAAATTTTCCGGGGAGTCGCCGCAAGCTTGCCATGTTGTTTGAGTGATTCAGTTTGGCATGTGGCGGCCTGGCAATCAAGACTGTCAGCGTGTTTGACCTGAAATAGGGCGGCAGAACACAATGATGCCTGGCAGTGGCATTTTTTGTGTAATGCACTCCCAGTTTTAACGATTTTTACATTGAAATTGTTGCGCAAAACAGGTAAAATCACCGCCGGTCGTTGTCCCCCAGGAGAGGACAAGTGGAATCCCAACTTCTTTATGAAAACCAGGGGAACACTTTTTCAAATCGGCCTGCTTGGTGTGGGGCTTTTGATGCTCCCCGCCGCTGTGAAAGCGCAATTTTCGTGGACGACCAATAGCGGCACCATCACTATCACGGCCTACTCCGGCACCAGCAGTACGCTCGCGATTCCTGATAATATCACCGGCCTGCCGGTCACTGCCATCGGGTTTCAAGCGTTTTTCGGCAACGACTTCCTGGTCAACGTGACAACGGGTACAAACCTCACCAGCATCGGTGCAGAGGCATTTCAATCCTGTGACAACCTGACCAGCTTCGTCATTGGCACCAACGTCTCCAGCATCGGAACGCAAGCGTTCTATAACTGCCAGGAGCTGCCCGGCATTACACTTCCCGCCAGTGTTACGAGCGTTGGAACGTATGCATTTGCCAATTGCACCAAACTGACCCAGATACTCGTTGCGCCTTCCAATCCCGACTTCAGCAGTGTGGATGGCGTCCTTTTTAATGCTGGCCTGACCACGCTTCTCGCGTATCCCGGAGGACTTGCCGGGGCTTACACTATCCCCTCCAGCGTCACCACTATCGGAGAATCTGCCTTCTGGGATTGCATTAATTTGACCGGCATCACGTTTCCCTCCAGCGTTACCACCATCGAAGAAGATACGTTCGATTATTGTGCGAGACTGACCAATGTTGTCATCGGCAGTGGTGTCACCTCCGTTGGGGATGATGCATTTGACGATTGCCAAAATCTGGACAACATCACGATTCCCGCCAGTGTCACGAGCATCGGGGAACCGTTATGTTACGGTTGCCCCGATTTGACCAATATCGTGGTGAGCGCGGCCAATCCAGAGTACGTCAGCGTCGGAGGAGTTTTGTTCAACCTGAACCAAACCCAGTTGCTTCAATTTCCCGGGGGCCTCGCCGGTACTTACATCGTCACGAATAGTATCACCAGCATCGCCTATGAGGCATTCGCCGGCTGTCCGGGCCTGACCACCGTCTTTCTTCCCGCCAGTGTTGCCAGCGTGGGAACGCTCGCTTTCAGCAGTTGCAGCGATCTCACGAAAGTCCTTTTTCAAGGCAACGAGCCCACTCCGGGCAACGAAATTTTCGATGATGCCAACGCGGCGGGGAAAGTTTATTACTTTGCCGGGACTGCGGGCTGGAGTTCTACGTATAGTGAGTGGCCCACAGTGGCATTGAATTCGCCACTCATCCTCAGCACCGGCATAGGCCTGCATAATCATGAATTTGGTTTCACAGTCATTGGCACGAACATGCAAACCTTCGTGACGGAAGCCGCCACAAACCTTCTGAATGCAAACTGGCAGCCGATCCAAACCAACACCATCACTGCCGCGACATTCACTTTCAATGACCTCCAATGGACGAATTTTCCCATCCGTTTCTATTTCATTGCTCCGATGCCGTAGTCACTCAAAATCTTTTCTTAACTCTTCAGGACATTCCGAAAGGAATTTTTGATGTCTCCGCTGTTTTGGACGATTGTTCTAGAACCTTTTACCGCTTGGCAAACCGCTGAAGATGTGCGATTTAAGTAGCTAATCCGAATCCATAAAGCCGCCTTATGAGAATGCGCGCTTCCCTCCATTTACTATTCAAAACTCTTTTTCTGACGGTCGCGCTATGTCTGCCGTCGGT
>JASHZU010000375.1 GCA_030042375.1 Verrucomicrobiia bacterium | reverse complement strand
TGGACATTGTTGGGATCATCGAACGCGCAGAGTCCCATGACGGCCCAGGCGGTTTGCGATGCGGTACTGGGACCGCGGCCTTTGAAAACCGGATCGTCGTAAGTGTTGCAGCGTTCGCCCCAACCGCCGTCATCGTGCTGGACGCTTTCGAGCCAATATTTGGCGCGCAAAATCCACGGCTGGTTCATGTCAATATTCATGGCGCGCAACCCGCGCAGCACCTGCCAGGTGCCGTAGATGTAATTGACGCCCCAGCGGCCATACCACGAGCCGTCGGCTTCCTGGGTATCACGAATGAACTTCATCGCCTTTTCAATCTGGAAATTGCCGTTGTCCCAGTTTTCGTAGCCGAGCAATTCCAGGATGCGCGCGGTGATGTCCGCGCACTCGGGATCAATCATCGCGTTATGGTCGGCGAAGGGAACTTTCTCAAGGATGTTTTTGGTGCAGTCCTTGTCGAACGACGCCCAGCCGCCGTCTTTGCACTGGAAGGTCATCATCCATTTCAAACCGCGCTGGAAACATTCATCGCGGCGCGCCGGGTTGTCGGTGGGGATTTTCCGCAATGCGAGCAGCACCATGGCCGTGTCGTCCACGTCCGGGTTCCATTTGTTATTATATTCAAAGACCCAGCCACTGGGCTCGACATTCGCCGGGTTTTTATATTTCCAGTCGCCGCGGAAACGGATTTCACGGTCAATGAGCCAATCCGCCGCGCGTTTGAGCGCAGGATGATTTTCCGAAATCCCGGATTCATGCAGGCAAATGGCGACGATGGCCGTGTCCCAAACCGGCGAGAAACAAGGCTCGATGCGAACGTCGTTCTCCGTCTCGTGCTGGAGCTTTTTGAGTTCGTTCCATGCGCGAACCACTTCGGGATGATCATCGGGATAGCCCAACACCTGAAGAGCGATGAGCGAGTTGAGCATGGCGGGGAAAATCGCCGCCAAACCGTCCGTGCCTTCAAAGCGTTCGAGCATCCAGGTCTCGGCCTTCTTGAGCGCCATTTTGCGGAACGGATGGATTTTATGCTCGGCGAACCATTCGGCGAATTTATGCAGGCGGTCGAGCCAGAGGAAAAAGTTGCGCCACGAAATTTTTTCCGGGTCAGGCGCCAGGGAGAGGTCGCGCTCGTGGATGCCTTCGGGATAAAGCTCGTCCAAATTGACGTTGACCGGGTGCGTGGGTTTGAAATGGTTGATGATAGACAGCGGCACAAGCATGCCGCGCGACCAATTGCTCATCTCCCAAAAATTCACGTGGAACCATTTGCCAATCAGGATGACTTCGCACGGGATGGTGGGTACGTATTCCCACGGAAAAAGGCCCAGCAGCGCGAGGGACAGCTTGGAAAACGTGTTCATGCGGGGAACGCCGCCCAGGCTCAAGGCCATTTGGCGCGCGCGCAGCATGCGGGGATCGGTCACGGACACGCCGGCCAGTTTCAGCGCCAGGTAGGCCTTGATTGTGGCGTTTACTTCGGAAGGGCCGCCATGGTAGACGTTCCAGCCACCGTCCCGTAATTGCATGGAAAAAAGACGGTGAACGGCCTTGCGCTGCCATTCCTTGTCCACGCTGCCGTCCCAGTGATGGTAAGCCACCATGTCGGAAACGAGGGTCGAATCCACCATTAATTCACCCACCCAATAACCTTCGGGATTTTGCATACCCAACAGGTTTTTTTGAGAGAGTGAAATGGCGGTGTCCAAATCCTGCGCAAAACCCCCCGCAAACTGAATCGTCGAAGGCGATTGCGTCGGCTGAACGCTCGATGCTTCTTCAGTCAACACGCGTTTATTCTGCGGATTTACATGCATCATGTAAAGCTATTTGACTGGCCACCTATGAGTGGGAATCTGGCTCGCGGCAAGGTCATTGTCAAATTTTGTTTTGGCCGCCGCACTCTGCCGATGGAAGGACACGACCGGCGGCTCCGGGGCATTCACGCGGGGTGATGATGGCCGGACGCGGACTTTTTCTTTTCGAACTCGCCTTTCTTTTCGTTCCATTCGACGTTCACGGTCAAGGTCGCATTTAGCAGCGGGAGAAGCAGGGCAATGGCTTGTTTGACCTGGCCGGGATTTTCGAACTCGAACTTGAATTTCTCGCCATGCCGGACGACCAGGCTCAATCGCCCGGCCTTTCCGCTCTGGACGAAAAAAGATTTCGTATCGATAGATGCCTCGCGGATTTCGGCCAGGTTGAGTTTGAAATTGGCCTCGCTTTCGCGCAGCAGCTCTTCCGGATCACCTTGTTCGAGGCGTTCTTTTTTAACATGGGCGTCTCGTTTCGAGAACAGCCACAGCGCCAGTGGAATGACGCCGCCCGCCGGGCCCAGCAACGGAGCCAGCGCAGCCAGGACGGATTTTCCGCCGCCTTCCATTTGGATAAAAAGCAAGTCACTGCGCTCCACAAAAACCCGGTACGTGCCGGCGGACAAAATGGGCGAGGTCAGTTTGACGTCAAACGACGGATGAACGGCCTTGGGGGCGTGCTTGCCGGAGATTGAAGAAGGCCGGTTCATTTTTGGCATTATAGCGTAATTTGGCAGCGAGCGCAGCCACAGGTTTTCTTGCATGCGGCTGTGAATGCGCCATAGTATAATCACGGTTAGACGACTGGACATGAAAGAATGCACCTATTGCGGCAAGAAATATCCCGACGAGGCAACCGTTTGTGAAATT
>JASHZU010000374.1 GCA_030042375.1 Verrucomicrobiia bacterium | reverse complement strand
ATTTATTCCAACGCCAAAAAAGTGGAGCTGTTTGTCAACGGCAGTTCTTTTGGAAAAAACTGTGACGCGACCAACGGCATTTTTCTTTGGAAAAATGTGGAATTGAAGCCCGGGGAGAATCAAATCGAAGCCAAAGCCACCCGCGATGGGCAGCCGTTAACCGACAGTTGCGTGTGGAAACTTACCGAATAAATTCGTTGCGTCATTTTTTGAAATGTAACATTGCTTTACGCGGGGCAGAAATTACACTCCGCGCCCCGTGTTGAATTTGGCATCACTGAATCCGCAGCAGCGCCAGGCCGTTGAGACGTTAAACGGCCCGGTCCTCATCCTCGCCGGCGCCGGCACCGGCAAGACGCGCGTCATCACTTTTCGTATCGCCCATCTCATTGCCAAAGGCACCACACCCGGGAATATTCTTGCCGTTACGTTCACGAATAAAGCGGCGAGAGAGATGCAGGAGCGCATCAGCAAGCTCATCCCGCCCGTCCGCAAGAACGCGGATGGCCGGCCCGACCGCGATGCGCGCCCGACGATTTGCACCTTTCACTCGCTCTGCGTCCGCATCCTGCGGCAGTACATTGACCGGCTGGGATACAAAAAGAACTTTGTCATCTACGACGAATCAGAGCAGTTGAGCGCCGTAAAAAAAATCCTCGCGCAGATTTCGGCAAAAGGAGAAAAGACCGACCCCGCCGCAGTGTTAAGCTTGTTAAGCCGGTTTAAAAATGGTGGGGAAAAGGCAGCGGCCTTTGCCGATGAAAGCGTTCGCGCGCTGGCACAGCATATTCGCTCGCGTTACGAGTCTGCCCTGCACGCCTGCAACGCCGTGGATTTTGACGATTTGATACTGCTCACGCTCCGGCTCTTTGCCGAGCATCCTGACGTGCTGGAAGCCTGTCGCGCGAAATATCGCTTCGTCATGGCGGACGAATACCAGGACACCAACGCCTCGCAGTTCCAGCTCATCCACGCGCTGGCGGAAAAGCACCGGAACCTTTGTGTCGTAGGCGATGATGACCAAAGTATCTATGGCTGGCGTGGCGCGGAGATTGGCAACCTGCTCGACCTGGAAAAATATTTTCCCGAAGTCAAAGTCGTCAAGCTGGAGCAAAACTATCGCTCGACGAATACCATTCTCAACGCTGCCAACGCCATCATCAAAAACAACCCGCGCCGCCGCGTGAAGCAGCTTTGGTCGAGCAAGGGCCAGGGCGGCAAAATCCATTTGCGCGCGTACCAAAATGACGAGGACGAGGCGCGCAATATCGTCGAGCAAATTGAGTTTGCGCGGATGGCGCAGCGCACGCCGTGGTCGGACAACGCCATTTTATTTCGCACGAACATGCAATCGCGCCCGTTGGAAACTGCGCTGCGGCAGGGAGGCGTGCGTTATCATTTGATTGGTGGACAAAGTTTTTTTGACCGGCGCGAAGTGAAGGATTTCATTGCGTACATCAAAACCTTCCTTCACCCACACGACGACGTCAGTCTCCTGCGCATTGCGAACGTTCCCGCGCGCGGCTTGAGCGATGTCACGATGGAACGGCTCCTTGCCGCAAGCCATGAACGGAAAAGCTCGGTTTTCACCGCGATGAAAAATCCGCTTGTGCAGGCGGAATTTCAAACGAAGACGCGCGAGAGCATCGAGCGGTTCGTGGAATTTATCGAGCGCATAGGCGCGCAACTGCATCACGAAACATCCCTGCGCCTGCCGGATTGGGCGGGAAAGTTCCTCGACGATATCGGCTATTTTAACGAACTGCGCCGTGGCGAAAAAGACGCCGAAGCGGCGGAAAACCGCATTCGCAATTTGCGCGAACTGGTGGCAACGCTCGACAATTTCGGCCTGCCGACGATGTCGCCGGCTGACCGGCTGCAAACGTTCCTCGAAGACATCACGCTCGACGCCGAGCGCCTTGAAGAAAAAGAAAATGCCGGCGATGCTGTGACGCTCATCACGATGCATAGTTGCAAGGGCCTGGAATTCCCGCGCGTGTTTATTGTGGGCCTGGAGGAAGGTTTGCTGCCGCACTCACGTTCGGCGGCCGAGGGCACGCTCGACGAGGAACGGCGCTTGTTTTACGTGGCCGTGACGCGCGCGATGCAGGGGCTGGTCATCAGTCATTGCGCGGGCCGGAAAAAATACGGCCAGCTCATGCCGTGTCATCCCTCCCGCTTTCTTAAAGAACTGCCCGCTGAACTTGTCGAGGACCCGACGGCAAGCAAACAGCCAGTGGCCGTTGACACGGCCAAGCGGATGTTTGATGTGCTGCGGAGTGTCGCGGAAGGTGCGCAGTGAGATGCATTGGCTCAACCGTCATTATTGATCTCCCATTGAAATATCACCACATCTCCATCATGCAATTTTAGGCTCTCCCACTCTGAGCGAGAATCGGCCATATCAAACTTCCGGAACGGAGCCATTCGACCATTTTGCTTACGTCTCACTCTGACAATGCCTGCCGGCCACATTGTTGCTTTTGAAGGTGCCAATCCACCTGCTGCCGCTAACGCTGAAGGAATTGTTGCTGGTTGACTCACTAAAAGGCGGCCACCGTTTCGAACCGCCCCACAAACTCTTATGTTAATCTTTTTGCCAAGCTTTGGCATTGGTTGATTTTATTCCTATGCGTAGTGTTGCAGAGGGAGGGGTGGCGTAGTTACTGACTGCTTTTGAATTTGTTGCTGAACCCAATCCAGGGCTTTCAGGAGCGGTTTATCCTCAGACGATTGAAATTCCTCCGGGCTCATGTCCTTGATATCCGCGGGCACTAAAATATCAGCTCCGATCGGCATTTCCACCCTGATATCGGGAGAAATGCCTTTGTGCCAGAAGGATTGACCATCGGGCGTGAGCCATTCTTCGATGGCCAGCAGCATGGCCGAGCCGCCCGGCAGGGGAAATTCATTCAACACCGTGCCAGTACCGAATGTGTTGGTATCCCCAATCAACTCGGCGCGATGCGCACTGCCCAGAGCACCGGCGACGATTTCCGCAGCGCTGGCTGAGCCGCCGTTAATCAAAACCGCCATGGGAATGTTCGTGGCGAGGCCGCCGGGCTCCACTGGAACGGGCGTAACCTGCCCTTGCGCATCTTTGACGAGCAGGACGTTGCCGCCGGAGAGAAACTGACTGGCCACGGCGGTGGCTTCGTCCAGCACGCCGCCGGGATTATTGCGCAAATCCAAAACGATTCCCCGCATGTGCTGCTCCTGGACTTGCATCAGCGCCGCCACGAGTTCCTTGGAAACGCCTTC
>JASHZU010000373.1 GCA_030042375.1 Verrucomicrobiia bacterium | reverse complement strand
CCAGGCCGGGCTGGCGCCAAGCGATCTGCGTGCGGTCTCCGCCGGCATGGCGGGCGCCAACTGGCCGGAGGAAATCGCCGCTCTCGAAATGGGACTGCGTCAGTTGCTGCCTGCGAAGGATGTCTACGTGTGTAACGATTGCCTGATCGCCCTGCGCGGCGGGACGGCCAGCCCTACTTGTGCCGTCATTTGTGCGGGAACCGGCCTCAATGTCGCCGTGCGCCTGACCACCGGCCCTCATTTCATCTACAACAATTACATCGAGGATATGGACCAAGGCGCCAAAGCGCTCGGAGCCCGCGCATTGCGCACCGTCTTTCTCTCGGAAATCGGCGCGCTGCCTCCTACCACCCTGACGGAAACCGCTCTCTCTTTTTTCGGACTCGACCGGGTTGAACGCCTTCTGCTGGCCTGGCAACGGCAGCAGCTCAGCAAACCCATCCAGGACTTCAGCCCGCTCCTATTTGCGGCGGCGGAAAAATCCGACCGTCTCGCGCTCGACGTCCTTTACCAGTTTGCCCTTTCCGTCAGCCGCTATCCAATCGCCGCCATCCAAAAGTACGGAGCCGACCATAAGGAGATAGATGTCGTTCTTTCCGGCGGCTTGTTCAAAGCCAAAAGTACTTTGTTGCAAGAAACCATTGCGGCGGAAATTAATCGTGTCGCCCCCGCCGCCTGCATCATTGAAGCGGAATATGAACCTGTTG
This sequence comes from Verrucomicrobiia bacterium, assembly GCA_030042375.1. The sequence continues at coordinate 2,920 of JASHZU010000373.1, read as the reverse complement.
TAGGCGCCGTGCTCCAGTTGCTGGATATTACATATCAAGGCGTGATTCCACCATCAGTCATGCAAAACTGCCGCGCCTCTGCCGAAAAACTGGACTTGCTGCGGATCAAGTCCAAATAATAAATGAATCGCTCGATGAGAATAACCATTGCAAAAAATGAAACGGAATTCTTCCATCTGGGCGCCCGGCGAATCCTCGACCAGATGATGGAAAAGCGGAATGCCATTGTCGGGCTGGCGACCGGGCGCACTACCACCGGCATTCATGCCGCAGTCTGCGATATTTACCGGCAAAATCCTTTCGACGTCTCCAGCCTCACCGTCTTTGCTATGGATGAAGTCACTAACGTATCGCGGGAATTTCCCGGGAGCTGCTACGACATGATTCTCCGTCAAATCGTCCGGCCATTGGGCATTCCACTGGATAATTTCATCATGCCGCCCACCCGTTCCGATGATTTTGCCGCCGAAGCCCGGCTCTTTGAGCAGCGGATCGCCGAACGCGGTGGTGTTGATTTGCAATTTTTAGGCATCGGCGAAAACGGTCATCTTGGTTTTAACCAGCCGGGTACGCCCTTTGAAAGCACCTGCTGGCATTCGCGCATGGACAGTGAATTGGAAGCGAGGCTCCGGCGTGAAAGCCAGACGCCCGATGATGTTTTCTTGGGCGGGCTTACCCTTGGCATAAAAAACATCATGCATAGCCGCAAAATCGTCCTGGCCGCCAACGGTTCGCGCAAAGCCAGCATCGTCGCCGCCGCACTCACCGGCCCGGTTACCACGGATGTGCCCGCCTCTGTGCTCCAGCTTCACCCGGATTGTGAATTCATCCTCGACCCCGCCGCCGCGGAATGCCTGCCTTTAGAGTATAAATATGGAGGCGGAGGTCGGAATCGAACCGACGAATGAGGCTTTTGCAGAGCCCTGCCTTACCACTTGGCTACTCCGCCGCTCCAATCAGAATAACCAAGTTTAATGCCCAGGCAAGAATGGTTTTGTTGGAACCGCAAAATTTTTGTGTTGAAAAAGTTTTTCAGCTTCCGGAATAGCCGAGTTTTTTTCGCTGTTTCCACAAATCGCGTGGTCTAAAAATCCCGGCCGGTGTGATGACGCCGGTAATCAGTTCCGGCGGAGTAACGTCGAAACCCGGGTTGCGCGCGCGACTGGAAGGATTGGCCACGCGAATATACGCGCGCTGGCCGGATTTTAAATTTCCCCAGGCGCCGAGCACTTCGCTTTCGCTCCGCTCTTCAATGGGGATGTCAAAACCGCCTTTCAAATTCCAGTCGATCGTAGACAGGGGAATGGCTGCGTAAAAAGGGATTTTATGGCGCGCTGCCAAAACGGCCTTGGTGTAGGTGCCAATTTTATTCGTCACTTCACCGGTACGGCCGAGCACGCGGTCGCTGCCGACGATGACTAAATCAATTTCCCCGCGTTGCATCAGATGTCCGGCGGCGTTGTCGGCGATGATTCGGTGCGGGACGCGTTGCTGTGCCAGCTCCCATGCCGTCAGGGTCGCGCCTTGCGAACGCGGACGTGTTTCATCGCAAAAGACGTGGAACTTTTTTCCGGCGGCCTGTGCCGCATACATCGGGGCGGTGGCGGTGCCGATGTCCACAAACGCCAGCCAGCCGGCGTTGCAGTGCGTCAAAACCCTCATGCCGTTGCGAATCAGTTTCGCGCCATGCTTTCCAATCTGTTCGCAGTGCTCGACATCTTCGTTGGCAAATTCTTCCGCGGCGGCGAGCGCGAGCGATTGCTTTTCCTCGACTGTTTTGCCTTTGGCCATCGCGGCGCGGACATCGTTCATGGCATTGACTGGGTCCACGGCGGTGGGGCGCGCGTCTTTGAGGACTTCATAGACGGTCGCGACGTGAGTGGCGAATTTTTTTAAGTCATCGCCATGAAAAGCCAGCGCGCCTTGCGCCAGACCGTAGGCTGCCGTGGCGCCGATAGCGCCTGCGCCGCGCACAACCATATCATGAATAGCCGCGGCGGTTTCACGAAAGTCTTTGGTGGCAACGATTTTAAACTCATGTGGGAGCAGGCGCTGTTCGATGAGCAGAACAGCGTTCTTTTTGGCGTCGAAAGCGACGGTGCGGAAGTGTTGCGTGCGTCCGTGGATGGTGACGTTCATAATTTTAAGAAGCGGCGGAGCGTGGCAGCCCCGCCTGGCGCCATCAGCGCACCTTGATTTTCCAGGGAATCTTTTTCAGGATGTCGTGAAAAGCCGGCTGCTGGCGGAACTTCTTCAGGTCCGGGTCTTTGGCCAGCCATTCAAAATCCTTGTAGCCCAAATCAATCGCTTTTTGCAGCGCCTGCGCCGCGCGATCATATTGCTCGGTGAGCGAATAGCTGCAGGCGAGATTATAAAACACGACGGGATTTTCCGGTTCAAGGCGTGCCAGGCGCTCATCCACGTGGAGGCCTTCAGTGAAACGGCCGCGCTGGGTATAATGATCACCGAGGAGTTGGAGCGCATCTACATAATCGGGATCCCGGCGGAGCAGCCCTTCCATGAATCCGATCTTCACATCGAGTTCACGGTTATTCGCGCGATTCTTTTTTCTGCCACCGCTTTTTGCCTGCATGGAACGATGCAAAAATTTCGTCCAAATGGCCTGCCAAGTCAAGCGATGAAAAAACTTTTTATGGAAAATTTCAAAGAATTTCCGCAAAATCGACCGCGGTACTTTTCTATGAAATGCTTCGTTACCGGCACGTCCGGATTCGTCGGCTCGAACCTCGTTCACGAACTCCTGGCGCGTGGCCATCGTGTCAAGGCGCTGCTGCGCGAGAAGGCGGATGAGCGCGCACTGGCCGGCGCAAAATATGAGCGCGTGACCGGCGATGTCCAGGACGCCGCGCTTTTGCGCCGCGAAATGGAGGGCTGTGACTGGTGTTTTCACGTGGCCGCC
>JASHZU010000007.1 GCA_030042375.1 Verrucomicrobiia bacterium | reverse complement strand
TGTTCTTCGCCGCTGCCGGCAATGACAAACAAAACATCCGGTTTTTTATCCAGGATTTTTCGCGCCGTGCGTAGAAAAATATCGAAGCGTTTTCGCTGGATGAGCCATCCGGCGTTCCCAACAATGGGCCTGTCGGGGGGAAGATTCAGAACCTTTCTGGCCTCAGCTTTTTCCCCAGGGCCGGGCAGCGGAGGAATGTCCAGGGGATTTCTTACCGTATGAGCCAGACGCGCCACTGGCGGGAAAATGGATTCGGCTTCTTTGCGAATAAAGTCACAAGGAAAAGTGATGGCATCAAAACGCCGGCAGGCAATACGATAAATGAGGCGCCACTGCCAGCGCGATTTGACGCCGGTATGGTGGTAGTGAATGGCCAGAATCCGGCGGCCTTCGCAAAAATCGCCCAGGGCGAGCGAGCCCAGCAAATGGTGGCCGGTCATGATCATGGCGTCTGCCCGAAGGCCCTTCAGTTTCTCCTTCAATAATCCATAGCTTCGCCAGCCGCCTTTTCCAAGATACGGCAGGCCTTCGTGGGGAATCCCGGCCTCCACCAGCAGCGGTCCAAGCTGCCCAACCGGGTTCAGGGAAAGCAATTGCAGCTCGTTGCCGTCCTCCTTCAGGCCGCGCATCAATCTCAACGACGCCTGTTCCATGCCACCGAGATTGGTGCATTGAATAAGATTTAAGACCTTCACAGAATTAAAAAACTACCAAAGAAATATTTATCGCGGCGTGCAAACCTGTTCCAGCGAAATTCAATTTTGCGGCGGGATTCCATTTTGGCCTCCGGATGACATTCTCCGGCGCGGCGCACGAATACGTGTCATTATCCGTCGCGGTCTTATGGGAAATTGACCGGGTCGGCGGAAAGAGCGGCGGACGGGGCTTTTCGCCATCGGCTGTGGCAGTTGCCCGGCAGCGGGAACCGGAACGGGAGCCGGCTGTGCCGCTTGCATCGCTATCCTGAGCCAGGCAGGTGGATAGCGGTCCACCCACCATAACCCCGCCGCCAGGAAAACGAACGGATAAAGCGTGATGAAGGTAATATCCCGCCCGAGGTTAAAGGTTAAAATTAATCCAAGCGCATAAAGGGGCAGGCGTCCAAGTTTCCAGATGTTCAAATCCTGCCGTGCCATCACGGCCACCCAAAAACTCATTAAGAGCGCCGCCGCCGCAGGTCCCAAAATGCCGCCAAAATTCACGACGCCCTGCCCGATCAGGCCGGTCGAAACTGTGGCATAAACGTTGGCCTGATCACTGCTTCCTTTCCCTGCTCCTCCGGAGCCTTGTCCACGAGCGATGGCATAATCAATTCCAATCAGCGGCTTGCCGTGCCAGAGGGCGCGCGGGATGGGATTGACCAATTCGGCAAAATACCGCGCACCCCAATTGGGTTCATACGTGCCCTTCTTGATGAATGTATTAATCCAGGACAATTCCTCGAACATATTCAACCCCTCATGATGGACATCGGATTCCTGTTCCAGGTTGAATCCCCGGTCGTGGAACGCCGTCGCAATGCTTTCATCGGAACGATTTTGAATGATGAAAGCCATCCAGCCATTGAGCACGATATAACAGCCGGCCAGGACCAGGATTTTTTTCCAAATGCCGCCGCGCAATCTCAAAAAGGCCCAGCTCAACAGTGCCGGGACAACAATGGCCAAAATCGTATTGCGGGTCCGGTCAAAAAGAAAATAAGGCCAGGACAGGAAACATAAAATCAAGCACAGGATTCGAGTGCGCCGGTTGTATGAGACCGCCGCCAAAACACCAAAAACGGTCGTGACCATCATTTGAATGTAAAGGGCGAAGCTCAATGCGGCGTCGAAGCCCGAGCCAATGCGGTTGCGCCCCCAGGGTTCGGCCTTGTATCCCAGGAACGGGAAAAAGAAATAGGGAATCTGGTTTCCCAGCCGGATGGCGGCGATGGCCACAATGATTAAATAGGCGATGAGGCAGACGCGAAAGAAGATGTCCAATTGTCGTTGGAGATAAGGCTGGTTGGTACCATAGCGCATTAACTGGTAGACGCCGCTTTGCTGGTGCAGATACCGGGCGTTAAACCAGCGATGCATGCCTGGCACCGAGGCCAGGAACACAACCAAAAACATTGCCACTTCCCACCATGCATTTTCCAGGACGTCATCGTCAAAAATTTTTACGTAACTATGCTCGTAATCGTTATAAAAAGCATCGCCGACATACCACGCGGCCACCGTGCCCAGCACCGCCAGCATGGGAATGCCTGTCCCGTCTTTAATCCGCTGGATGGACCAAACTGCCCCGGCCAGGAGAATGGCAATAACGACCCAAAAAGGCATGGGATAGATTGACATATTTAACGGTTAGCAGGCCGCTCCAGCGCCCGCAGATTTGCGGCGAGATGATTCAGGGTGAACTGCTTTATTTTTTGAAGCGCGGCATTACGTTGTTGCCGCAGCAATTCCGGTTCTTTCAAATAGCGCTGAAAAGTTTTGGCCAGGGCATTGGCGTCGCGCGGGGGCACGATAAATCCATCCATCTCATCGCTCACAATTGCGCCGCAACACGGCGTGGCCACGACTGGCAATCCGTACGACATGGCTTCTAATTGGGTAATCGCAAAACCATCAGAGAGGGTTGGCAAAACAAACACATCGCTTTGATGATACCAACCGGCGGTTTGATCGCGCGTTGCGCGCCCGTGAAAAGCGATATTTCGCGGGGCAGACGCCACTGCCGCATCGGAAACGCCAATGGGCCCGACAACATCAAATTGGATCGGCTCGTTCTCCAGGAGTTTTGCGGCCTGAATTAAATACTGAATTCCTTTCCTCAAAATCACCTGGCCGAGAAAGAGAACACGCAGTGGACTTTGTGGTGAATTTGAATTCTTCGAGTCACTGGAGGCATTCTGCCCGGCGGCAGTATTTTCGAAACACAAAGGGACAATGGACAATTTTTCGGCCGGGACACCCTGCTTGATAAGCGCCTGGCGGCAAAAATCTGAATTCACTACGATGCTGTCGGCCAGCGCCCATTCCTTTTCACGCCTTCGAAAATACTCTTCGGGAACCTCAAGCGGTTGCAGTCCCCACCCCGGCCAGCGTTTCTCTTCTTCACGAACCATATCCACTTCGACACGATTTGGGTCCATTTGGTTCAGGATGCAACGGACGCCGCGCTCGCGGCAAAATTCCATCGCTTCCAGCGCGCCAGTGTCATACGAAAAAAAAACGCTTTGGGAATCCAAATCGCTGCGCCGCAACAATTTCTCGCGAACATGCGTGGAAAAGGCGGCGCCAATCCTGGCAAAGTTTGCATAGACGCCATCCGTTTTTTGATTTCTCAGGCTGGCTTCCCAAAAGAGCGACTGCCAGTTCCAGGAAATGACCGGAGCGCCGGCCAATTCAGGATGAAAGCGGGTGGCAAAAGAACGGAATGCTTTGGCATTTGATTGGCGGGCGATTCCGCGAACCAGGGAGCCGGCCCAAAAATCGGTATAAAGAGCACCCAACCGTCCGTCCCGGCGCAATACGCGCGGGACGGCATAATGCTCTCGGGCGCCGATTTGGGAACAGAACCACATAGAGACAGAGAATGAAAAAAACGCGGCAAAAAACCTTCCGGCACCTTTACGTTCCGGCCAGATTTTCTTTATTGCGTCAGCCGGAAATACATTTCGGGCGGAAGCGCGGAATTGGTTACCACATTCTGCCCATTAACAACGGCTGGAGAGTT
>JASHZU010000372.1 GCA_030042375.1 Verrucomicrobiia bacterium | reverse complement strand
GATGAAGACGCGCGCCAGGACCTGCAAATTCCCGATGATATCCATGGCGCGCTGGTGACCGATGTCCAGGATGGCTCGCACGCGGCCGACGCCGGCCTGCAAAAGAACAGTGTCATTGTCTCCATTGACCACCATCCGGTGACGGATTCTGACGACGCCGTGAGGTTGGCCAACGCCGCCAAGGGCAAATATATTCTCCTGAAAGTCTGGAGCCGCCAGGGTGACGTGGCCGGCACCAGCTTCCTCAGTGTGGACAACACCAAGGACCAGGACAGCAACCCGGACAATAATTCCGGCGACAACAACTCCGATAATAACCAAAGCCAGCAGTAAGGACAGCCAAAGCCTCCTGGGAATGAGGACGGGTTGATATCACTTATCACTCGTCACTCGGCGCGTCTCGTTTTATTCTATTAACGCTTTGACGGTCACAAAATAAAATGCCTGTTCAATACAAAGATTATTACGAAATTCTCGGCGTCGCGCGCGGGGCCAGCGATGTCGACATCAAAAAATCCTTTCGCAAGCTCGCGCGCCAATATCATCCGGACGTCGCCAAAGATAAAAAACAGGCCGAGGAGAAATTTAAAGAAATCAATGAGGCCTACGAAGTCCTGGGCGATCCTGAAAAGCGCAAGAAGTACGATGAACTGGGCGCCAATTGGAAGTCCGGCGCGGAGTTTCGTCCGCCGCCCGGCTGGGAAGGCGCCCAATCGTTCCGTGGCCGCCGCGGGGCAGGGCAGGGGCCTGAGGGCTTCGACTTCGAGTTCGGCGGGACTGGCTTCAGCGATTTCTTCGAACAACTCTTCGGACAAATGCGCGGGCAGCGCGGCGGCTTTTCCGGCTATCGGAATCATGAGGACCAGGAATTTGCCGAGCGCGGGCGCGATGTCGAGGGCGACATCATGGTCACGCTGGAAGAAGCCGCGCACGGCTCCGTCCGCACCGTGACCGTCCGGCACGGATCCAAAAACGAAACACATCAGGTCAAAATTCCTGCCGGCGTGACGGAAGGCCAGCGCTTGCGCATCGCTGGCCGCGGCGAGTACGGCTCCGGCGGCGGCCAATCCGGCGATCTTTATCTGCGTGTGCGCCTCGCCAAAAATCCTGATTTCGAAGTAGACGGCCACAACCTGATTTACGAAGCCGAACTGGCCCCGTGGGAAGCCGTTCTCGGCACGGAAATTTCTGTTCCTACGCTGGACGGACGTGTTCACATCAAAATTCCCGCCGGCACCCAAAGCGGCCAAAAGCTGCGCGTGCGCGATCATGGCCTGGGCAAGAAAGGCGATTTATACGTTGTGACCAAAATTGCCGTCCCTTCAAAAATTTCCGACGCCGAGAAAAAACTGTGGGAACAGCTCAAACAAGAATCTAAATTTAATCCTCGCGGCTAAAATCATGGCTGCCAGTAGAAAAATCTTAATTACTGGTGTCTCCCGCGGCCTGGGCCGTGCCATGACGGAAGAATTCATCCGTCTCGGCCACACTGTCATTGGCTGCGGCCGCTCGGAAAAACATATCGCCGAACTTAAAAAACAATTCGGGCCGCCCCATGACTTTGCCGCCGTTGACGTCGCATCAGACGAACAAGTCGCCGCCTGGGCTAAACGCGTTTTGTCATCTCATGGCGCGCCGGATTTGCTTCTCAACAACGCCGCACTCATCAACCGCAACGCGCCGCTCTGGGAGGTTCCGGCTAAAGAATTTTCTGACATTATTGATGTGAACATCAAAGGCGTCGTCAGCGTCATTCGCCACTTCGTTCCGGCCATGGTCACACGTCATTCCGGCGTTATTGTCAATTTCAGTTCCGGCTGGGGCCATTCCGCCGACGCCGAAGTCGCGCCGTACTGCGCCACCAAATGGGCCATCGAAGGCCTCTCGATTTCTCTTTCACAGGAAATTCCCTCCGGCATGGCCGCCGTCCCGCTCAATCCCGGCATCATTGATACCGACATGCTCCGCAGCACCTTCGGCGGCTCGTCCTCCAGTTATCCCTCGCCTTCTAAATGGGCCAAATCCACTGTGCCATTTCTGTTAAATATTAGTGCCAAAGACAATGGGCGGCAGATGACAGCGCCCGGCGGCTGAAATTTCTCTCGCTTTCTCAATCTCCTCTGTAAAGCTGTTGGTTCATTCGCGGCAAGCCGGATGGCCAAAAAATTAAATCCCAAAAAGAAGGACGCTCCTAAAGGTAATTTTCCGTGGGGCCAACTTTCCATTTTAGGAGCCGTTTGCGCCTTTGTGATTGGAATTTTTGCCTGGAGCGCTCAGCCGGGCATTCTTGAATCCTTCAGTTCACGCGCGGAAGATTCCTATTACAATCTCCTGGTCCAGGGTTTTCAGTCCGGGCAACTCAACGTCAAACGCGAAGCGCCGCCCGGTCTGGCCACCCTGGCCAATCCCTACGATCCAGCCGCCAACACGCCTTATGCCTGGGACAAATATAATCGCTGTTATGAAATGAGCTATTACAAGGGGAAATTATACCTGTATTTTGGCGTCACGCCTGCCGTCGTGCTTTTCTGGCCGTACGCGATTATCACTGGCCACTATCTCGCGGCGAAGGATGCTATCGTCATCTTCTTCGCGTTCGGTTTGTTGTTTGGCGCGGGCCTGTTGCATGCCATTTGGCGGCGTTACTTTCCCAATGTCAGAATCTGGATCGTAGCGTCCGGCATTCTGGCGCTTGGCCTGGCGACCGGCATCCTGGAAATTTTATCATCCTGCGATGTCTATGAAGTGGCCAAAAGCTGTGCTTTTGCCTTCACCATGCTCGCCTTGCTGGCCCTCTGGCAGGCATTGAACGTGCCGGGAAAACAGGTTCGCTGGCTCGTGCTTGCCAGTTTGGCTTATGGATTGGCCATCGGCTCACGCCCCTCGTTGTTATACGGCGCAATCATTTTTTTGATTCCCGTGGCCATGGCATGGCGCGAGGCGGCAGGGAAGGGCCCGTGGCCGCAGATTATGAAATTATTTCTCGCCGCAGTCGTTCCGATGGGACTGATTGGGCTCGGGCTGATGGAGTACAATTATCGGCGCTTCGATAATCCGTTTGAATTTGGTTGGCATTATCAGTTGACCAACATTGACCAGCATTCCGGCTCCCGGCAATTCAGCCTCGACTATCTCTGGTTTAATCTCCGTTTCTATTTTCTGGAACCGATGCGCTGGAGCGGCCAGTTTCCATTTTTAAAAGAAATCCCGCTTCTGCCTCAACCGGCCGGCTACGGCGGAATCGGCGCGCCTTACAGCGGAATCCTCTTCGATTATCCCATCGTCTGGCTGGCTTTGGCTGTGCCGCTGGCCGCTTTGCCGGGAAAAAACATTCCTGCTTTAACCTGGTTTACCGCCGGCGTTTTTTTGCTGGTGGTTATCTGTGCCTCAACCATTTGCTTTTTCA
>JASHZU010000371.1 GCA_030042375.1 Verrucomicrobiia bacterium | reverse complement strand
CGCCAGCGTTGCGCTCGTCATAATCACGCTCGTCTCGCTCTCGAAAAGCCTGCGCCGCAGGAAATCCGCCACGTCCACCGGCGCGGCGTTCAGTGAAAGGTTCTTGTGCGCTTTACCGCTGCGCTCCACCCAATAAACATGCCCGTCCGCGCTTTGCTCCAAAAATAATTTCACCTCATCGCGCAGCTCCGCCAGCTTGCGATTGCACTCGATCAATTCCTGGCCGATGTCCTTGTCATCGCTCGTCTTGATTAGCTCACTGACCGCCTCGCGCAGGCGCTGGATGGGCAGTGTCACATTGTCCTGCACCAGCTCCGCGCGCCGGATGCGCAACTCCGTCCAGTTCCGGGCCGTGCGCGCCTCCACGCTGCCAAAACTGTTTTTCTTTACGTGCCGCTGGATTTCTTCGCAGGCCGTCTCGACGTTCTCAAAAAATTTGTCCGCCTCCGCCAAAATATCCGCCGCCAATCTCACCACATTGCCCTTGCGCAGCGTCGCCAGCAATCCTTTTTCTGTGCGCGGGTTCCACAAACGGTTGAGCGCGTAACGCATCTGCCCGCTCGAAACGCTCAGGCCGATATGCCGCGAGGCCACCTGCTCCACCGTATGCGCTTCGTCAAAAATCACGAAATCGTTTTTGAACAGGATTCCGCCCTCCATCTCCTCATCAATCCCGCCCAGCAGCGTAAAAAACAGCGTATGGTTTAAAACTAAAACGTCAGACGAAAGAATCCGGTTCCGTGCGCGCTGGAAAAAGCAAACGCCGTTGTCCTTGGCAAAATCGGACGCGCTGCCGCAAATTTTAGGCGAGCACAAACCGCGCTCGGAACAAACCTGCGCCCACACTTTCGGGTCCGGCTCGATGTCAAAATCCGACAAGCTGCCATCGGTCGTTTGCTTCGACCATTCGTAGATGCGTTGCAATTCCGACGCCTCGGACGTGGTAAAAAGGTTCCCGCTTTGCTGGATGGCCTTTTGCAGCCGGCGCGTGCAGAGATAATTCGCCCGGCCCTTGAGCATTGTGAAATTGAACTTCACCGGCGTCGGCAACGCGCCCAGCACCCCTGCCAGCATTGGCAAATCCTTTTCCGTGAGCTGCTCCTGCAAATTGATCGTGTGCGTGGAAACGACCGCTTTTTTGCTGCGCGAGACCGCGTATAAAATCGCTGGAATCAGGTACGCGAGTGATTTGCCTACGCCCGTGCCGGCCTCCACCGCCAGGTGCTCACGGTTTTGCAGGGCCTTCGCCACCGCCACCGCCATTTCCTGCTGTTGCGGGCGAAACTCAAAATTCTTCGCCCGGGACAAAATCCCGTTCGGCGAAAAAATTTCTTCCACCTGGGAAACCAAATCCGCGCCGGCCAGCGGCTGTTGTTCAATCACGGCGATCATTCTGCTACGCGGATTCTATCACAACTTTATGAACGGCTTTACAAAATAATTCTGATAAAAGGATTCCGGCGCATTGAGCAGCGGGCAATCGTCGCACGTAGAGATTTTTACACCGCAATATTTAATCCGGCAGGCTACGGGTTTTCCCATCAACTGCAGCAGGATACGGCGCAATTTTTGATTGATGGAGCCTTTAATGAGGATGAGGTCGCCCGGTTGCAAAATTGTTTGCAGCCATTCTGCGCCGCCCTTGATCCGGGGCCCGAGAAACTTAATCGCCGAAATATCCATGCCGGCATTCACCGCCCCGGCCCGCAGGCTGGTGGATTCGCCATCGCCAATGCAAAGGATACGGTCCGCAAATTGCGCCAGCCGTGCGCCTAAATCACGGTAATGGTCGCGCGGCTTTCCCCGTGGCTCGTCAATGCGCCCCATTACCACAATTTTTCGCCCCGGTATTTTTGAAAAAGTTTCCACCGCCGAGTCCACACTTTCCTGGGAAGATTTAAAGCTGTCGTCGAGGACCCGGATGCCATTGGGCAGCGAGAACCATTCCATCCGTGAAACCGGCGGCTGGATTTTGGCCAGCCGGGCAAAGACTCCGGCAATATCTATCTTCTCCACGTGCGCCACCGCCACCGCCGCCAGGATGGGATAAACCATGTGCTCTCCCACCAGTGGATTGTCAAAGTGAAACGTCTTGCCCGCGACCTGGATCTCCATTCTCGTTGTCCCGTCCTCTTTCAAATCAACTTTGGTCGCGCGAATGTCATTGTCGGCGCTCGTTCCAAAAGTAACGGCGCGTGCCTGCGTTTGCGTCGCCATCCAGCGCACATTCTCGTCATCGCCGTTCAAAATCGCGATACCGTCCTTGCTCAGCACGCGCACCATTTTTACCTTTTCCTGGCGTGTGTCCAGGAGTGTTGGGAAAATGCTGTTATGTTCGCTTTTGACCGACGTCACCACGACGATGTCCGGACAAATCATTTTGGCACGGGCTTCCATCTTTCCCACCGCGCCGACGGAAACTTCGAGCACTCCGTGCCGGTCGCCCCGCCGCAGGCGCAATAAATTACCGGGGACACTCGAGCCGGCATTGTAATAGAAAAAATTCCGGTTGGGACAATCCAAAGCCGCCGCGATGACCTGGCGGGCTGTGGTCTTGCCCAACGAACCGATCACGGCGACGATTCGCGTTCGCGATAAAAAATGTTTTCGGTAGAAGGCAGCCAATTTTCTCAACCGCTTTTCGTGTTTCTCGTATTCGCGCCGCAAAAAAATCTGGCGCCCTCCCGGGAGCGCGCCGAGCTTCCACAAATCGGCCATGGTTCTGGGTGTGATTTTCATCCAGTTAAATCTTTTGACAAAATGATTTCTAACCGACGACGAGCCGTTCTTCGATAACCGCGATCACTCTACTGCTGCGGATTCTATCACAGTTCAATGTACCGGCTGACAAAATAATTCTGATAAAAGGATTCCGGCGCATTGAGCAGTGGGCAATCATCGCACGACCGGGCTCTTACGTCGCAACGTTTAACCCGACAAGCAACCGGCTTCCCCATCGATTTCAAAATCAGGCGGCGCAATCGCTGCCCCTGGGAGCCTTTCACCAAAACCGCGTCTCCGTGTTGTAATAGCGCCTGCAGCCATTCGTACCCGCCATCCATCCGGGAACCCAGTACCTTAATCCGGGAGAATTCCATACCGGCATCCACGGCCGCGGCTCGCAAGCTCTTGATGGGACCATCGCCGGTGCAAAGAATAAAATCGGCAAACTGCGCCAGTCGCGTGCCCAATTCGCGATACCGGTCGCTTTCTTTTCCAACCACATGCTCGATCCTCCCAATAATCACAATTTTTCGTGTGGCGCGGACTTTGGAAAATGTGTCAAAGGCCGATTCAATGGATTCTTGCGTCGATTTGAAACTGTCGTCGAGAACGCGAATCCCATTAGGCAGTGTGTGCCATTCCATCCGTGAAACCGCCGGGCGAATTTTAGCCAGCCTGGGGAAAATCCCGGCAATATCTATTTTCTCCGCGTGCGCCACGGCCACCGCCGCCAGCATTGGATAAACCATGTGTTGTCCTGCGAGCGGGTTTTGGAAATGAAACATCGCGCCGCCGGCCTGGATTTCGAGGTTGGTCGAACCATCTTCGTTGAATTCAATTTTAGTGGCCCGCACCTCGTTGCCTGGGTTTATGCCAAAAGTCACCACCCGCGCCTGCGTTTGGCTTGCCATCCAGCGGACGTTTTCGTCGTCACCATTCAAAATCGCAATGCCGTCTTTCGTTAGGGCACGCACCATTTTGACTTTTTCCTCCCGCGTATCACGCAAGGTGGCAAAAGAGCGGTTGTGGTCGCTTTTGATGGACGTGACAACAACGATGTCCGGGCCAATCGTATCGGCGTTGCTTTGCATCTGTCCCGGCTGGTTGATGGCCGCTTCAATCACGCCGTACGGATCCTTCCGGCGCATGCGCATTAAGTTATGAGCCAGGCTCGACCCATAACTGTAGAGGGAAACCTTCCGATCCGGGCAGCTCAAGGCCGCTGCGATCACCCGGCGGGTGGTCGTCTTGCCCAGTGAACCCACCACCGCCACAATCCGCGTGCGCGTTAAAAAATATTTTCGATAGAGACGCGCCAGCCCCTTGAATTGTTCGCCGTACTTCTCGTATTCAAGCCGCAAAAAAACCCTCCGTCCGCCCGGCAACGCGCCAAGCTTCCACAAATCGGCCATGGTTCGGAGAGTGATTTTCATCGGATTAAATCCGCTGCCTAAATTATTTCGGGCCGGCGGAACGGATAACTTGCCCGTTGTGACGGACTACCGGCCCGCCGCTTCTGCCATGCTTAATTCTCCCTCTAGGGTTCTACTCGGATTTTTGCAGAATTGAATCCTCCGCGCCATTTCTTTTCTGCCTGCCTCAAGTAGAAAAATAGCGTTCCTCAATACCTGAATCATTTCCGCCCTTCCTGCTAACATCGCCGCATGAGCGTCGAAATGCCTTATTGGAGCCGGCACGCTTGCGTCTTGGACTGCGGCGGCAAGCAACGCGCGACGCCGCTTTTGACCGCCATTCAAGGCCGATTCCAGCACAGTCAAGCACCATCAAGCTCAGTCAAGCATCCGGGCCACCCCCACCCCCCCTGCTCGCTGCGCGAGTAGCCGCGTCGAAGCGTCCGCGAAGACGGGCCATTTCCCAATAAAATCAACACAAAATGAAAAAGCGGACCATAAAAAAACAGCGGATTTTAATACCGGTTCTTGGCGCATTCAGTTGGGCTTTTGGTCATTGGATATTCTCTGGAGCCTGGATGTTGGAATTTGGATGTTCCAACGGCTTTCTCCTTTTTGTCCCTGACTTTTTTCCCTAGACTATGCAAGTGAAATCTAAAGGCGCGGTTTATCTGGTAGGCGCGGGACCGGGCGACGCAGGCTTGCTGACGTTGCGCGGCGCGGAACTCCTTCGCCGTGCCGACACCGTCATTTTCGATTTGCTCGTCAATCCCGCACTCCTTCGATTAGCCAGGCCCGAGGCTGAATTGATTTCTCGCGGCAAACGCGCTGACATGCCGCAGGAAAAAATCAATGCGCTGATGATTCAAAAAGCGCGCGAAGGCAAAACCGTCGTCCGACTCAAGGGGGGCGACCCCTATATTTTTGGCCGTGGCGGCGAGGAAGCCGAAGCGCTGGCCGCGGCGGGCATTTATTTTGAAGTGGTGCCCGGCGTTTCCTCCATCGTGGCCGCGCCGAATTACGCCGGCATCCCGCTGACGCATCGCAAATATTGCTCCAGTTTCACCGTTTTTACCGGCCACGAAGACCCGGAAGACGGCCAGGCCGGGCTGCTCTATCACGAAATCGCGAAAATCCCCGGCACAAAAGTTGCCCTTATGGGCACGGCCAAATTGGATGAATGGTCCCAAGCCCTCATCAAAGACGGCATGGCGCCGGAAACGCCCGCCGCCATCATCCAATGGGGGACCCTTGGCAAACAAAAATCGGCCGTCGGCACACTCGGCACCATTGCCGCGCTGGCCAAAGAAAAGAACATGTCGCCGCCCGCGCTGGTGATTCTTGGCGACGTCGTCCGGTTGCGCGAGCAATTGAACTGGTTTGAAAGCCGTCCCCTCTTTGGCAAGCGCATTGTCGTCACCCGCGCGCGCGACCAGGCCGCCGAATTTTCCCAAAAACTGGCCGATTTCGGCGCAGACGTCCTGGAAATTCCCGCCATCAAACGGGCACCTTCGGATAATCGGCAGGATATTGTGGACTCGATGCTTTCGTTGAACTCCTACGATTGGCTGGTGTTCACCAGCGTGAATGGTGTGACGGCGTTCTTTGACCTGTTCTTCCGACATTTCCAGGACTTGCGCGATTTGGGCGGCGCCAAAATCGCCGCCGTTGGACCGGCCACCGCCGCCAAGCTGCGCGGCATGCACTTGCAAGTGGATGCTGTGCCGGACGAAGCCATCGGCAAAAAAATCGCCGAGGCCCTGGCTGAGCACAGCAGCATTGAAAATAGCAAAATCTGCCTGCTGCGCGCCGAGGACGCCAACACGGATTTGGTGCAGGCGCTGGAAGAATTCGGCGCCATCACGGATGATATTGCGATTTATAAAACGGTTCCCGAAACGGAAGATTCTGTTGCCGCGCGGGAGCTTTTGGAAAAAGGCGCCGATTGGCTGACGTTCACCAGCGGTTCCACCGTGCAATCTTTTAACGCCCGGTTCAATTTACCAAAATTGCTAAAACAATTCCCGCAAATGAAGCTGGCCTCGATTGGCCCGGAAACCAGCAAAACCATCCGTAGCCTGGGCATGGAGCCAAAAATCGAGGCCAAAGAGCACACGACGGATGGGCTGGTGGCCGAGTTGCTACGCGCCAACAAATCATGAACTTTTTTAGGGGCACGGTGTCAATAAAATCACATTGAATGGCTGTTGGAACTATGAACAATTCGATACGCCAGGGCGGTTTTCAGCGAAAATCCGCGCATTTTCGTCTTTCGGGATTCAAGGCGCTTTGCGTTTTGGCGCTTTGCCTTTTCATAGCCGTTGCCGCCCGGGCGGCCAGTTTTACCGCCTCGCTTGACCGTGACACCATCGAAATGGGAGAAAACGTAACGCTGTCACTGACCTTTATCGGCGGCCAGCCGCAAAATGTTCCCGCGCCCGATGTGCCCGGCCTGGACTTCGCCAACGCCGGCAACTCCAGCAATTTCAGCTTCGTCAACGGCCAAATGACTTCCAGTGTCACCGTCACCTACAACGTCACTCCCGAACAGGCCGGCGACTTTACGATTCCAGCGATGACCGTGGAAATCGGCGGGCAACAATTTCGTTCTCCGCCGTTGAAACTCGTCGTCAACAAACCGTCCGCCCCCAGCAACGCGCAAATCAATTCCGGCTCGCAAATCGCGTTTCTACGTTTAAATTTGCCCACCCAAAAAGTTTATCCCGGGCAGGTCGTCCCCGCGCAATTGCTTTTCCTTTTTCGCGACGACGTCCAACATTTCCAGGACATCCAGCTTAATTCCACGCCCGC
>JASHZU010000370.1 GCA_030042375.1 Verrucomicrobiia bacterium | reverse complement strand
CTCGCGAAGCTGGTCAATTTTATTGCTGTAAAGATCAGTCACGCGCGTATGCGTGTGCAACACGGTTTGAATCGTGCTCAAATGATATTCGCGCGGGTCCTCCTCATAGTCCACGAACGTCGTCGGCAATTTCGGCTCGCCGCCGTCCACCGTCAGCAAGTTCACTTTGACCTCGCCAAATTCATTGGCTGGCGCGCCCTTGGCCGCCTTGGCGACACGGTTGACACGATAGACACCGCCGTCCACGTCAACCCATGGCAGTAATTTGCGCAGCCAGCGCGGCGTGATTTCCGTGTATTGGGGAACGGTAACTGTCGCGGTGGCGAGGTTGCGTGCAGCAGACGCGCTGACACTTAATCGAACTCCGGTTGCATTGCTCATAATTTATTTTTTCGTTTTTTAAAGCGGTTCACGTTTTTAAACGAAACCGAAATGATTTCGTTTTAAAAAAGCCTCCAGTGGACCAGTCAGCACCTTTTTTGATTCAGAAACAGCGTTGTCGCTTGGTTGAATACTAAAAATATTTTTGAAAAGAGGCAAATTATTTTTTGAAAAAAAGTTGGATAGCACCATTTTCTAAAGACAATCATACAAGTCGCATATTAACCAATCTGTGCATTTCGAGAGAATATTCCAGCTAAAAAAAATTTTATAAATACTATTGACTTAGTCGTATATTGTGAGCTAATATGCCATTGTTGGTGCGAATAAAAGCACAACAAGCCTGAAAAAATGCCAACCAGACGGCTGGAGGTTCCCAATGAAAATTGAACTATTAAAATGTCATTATTTAGGGACACAACCAGTAAGGGAACAGAGCCGCCTGGGCCAGGCCTAAGCCGGCTTCTGCTCGCCAGTCAATATGACTTCCGGCAGAAGACATGGAGCCCGCCCCGATTGAACACCCCGCGTGATATTGAAGCCGAACTGCGTCTTTTTGTGCAGGACTTTCCCAAACTTTGCCGGGCCGTCGAAAATTTTCAACCCAAAGGAGGTCGTGCTGCGGGTGGCGAGTCTTCTTCGCCGTCCGCAGCGCGTGACCCCTCAACCATTTGAAAGGCATATCATCATGAAACCAACATCAAATCAAAAAAAACGCGAACTTACCGCAACAGTGATCAGCTCCCGGAGCGTGCCGGTCCGTTACGGTGCCCGGCATTTTTCCAACCGCTATGAGCGGCGGAAAGTCCGCGAGCAATTGCGCCACGCCGATTGGACGTTGGACCTGGAGAATTAACCACCCATGCTCATCCCCAGGCTACACGCCGGGCTTGTGGCACTAGCCATCAAATGGCTGTCCAAACCCGTTGATTTTTTTTATGAGCACCAAAACCGATCAAGCAACCCTGGAAAACTCAAACCATTTCAACGTCCAAAACAGCCGGCCCCCGGCGCAGGAGACCACTTCCGCCGCCCGACCCGGATTTGAGGAAAGTTTCTACGACCAGTTTGTGCCCGACCTCCTCCTGTCCTACGAGACAGTGGGCGGACTGAACAATCGTGACGCGCATAACATGCCTTCTACGCGGGCGATAGGGGAGATTTGTAGCGGGCTGTTGCAACTGCTCTTTCCCGGTTTCCACGATAACGACGCCGTTCATCATCATACCCTGGCAGAGTTGACCCGTGAGCGGCTGAGTTACGTCGGTATTCGCCTGGAAGACCAGGTCCGCAAAAGCGTCCGCATGGGCAACCCCAAGAAACCCACTGGGCGGACACCTCCCATCATTCGGCATTTCTTCAGTTCGCTGGATCGCGTGCGCGAATTATTGCGCACGGACATTGAAGCTGCCTTTGAAGGCGATCCCGCCGTTTTATATAGTGAGGAAATTATTTTGTCGTATCCCTTTATTGAAGCCATTGCCATCCAACGGCTGGCGCATATTTTATATCGTTCCGGCACGCCAATTGTGCCGCGGATGATGACCGAATGGGCGCATAGTCGCACGGGCATTGATATCCATCCGGGCGCCAAAATCGGCTCCCATTTTTTCCTCGACCACGGCACCGGCGTGGTCATCGGCGAGACGTGTGAAATTGGCAACCGCGTGAAGCTCTATCACGGCGTGACGCTCGGCGCGCGCAGCTTTGCCAAAGACGACACGGGCCGGATTGTCAAGGGCGGTAAACGCCATCCCAACGTCGGGGACAATGTAACGATTTATCCCAACTCAACCATTCTCGGTGGAGAGACAGTCATCGGTTCCAATTCAACCATCGGCGCGAATGTTTTTCTGATGCAAAGCATTCCTCCCGATTCACTGGTGGTTTACGAAGAAAAACAACTCGTCATTCGCAATAAATCAGCCCGCCACAAGGAAGTGGCTTTGGATTGGAATATTTGAAAGTAGTCCGATTAGGGCATTTCCTCGCATTGACTTGTGCCTAAAATCGGCTAATATCGACAATTCAATGCTGGATACGATTGAGAAGCTCCTGGTCCTGCAGGACCGCGACCGCAAAATTCACCGGGTTCAAGAAGAACTCGCCCATATCTCTCCCGAACGCGAAACCCTTCGCGCCCGGGCCGCCAGCACCCAGAGCCTGCTCGATGCCGCAAAAAATCGCGTCAAACAGATCGAATCCGAACGCAAACGGCTGGAGATCGAGGTTGAATCCAAAAAAACGCAGATTGAAAAATACGCGAACCAGCAGCTCCAGACGCGCAAGAATGAAGAGTACCGCGCCCTCGCCGGGGAAATCGAGCATTGCAAAGCCGAAATCACCAAGATCGAGGACCACGAAATCGAGCTGATGGAGCATGCCGAGGCCGCGCAAAAGGAAGTGCTGCGCGCCATGGCCGATGCCAGCGAAGCGAAAAAGCTCGTCGAAAGCCAGGTTGCCCAACTCGACCAGCGTGAAGCGAATTTAAAGAAGGAACTCGCCGAACTCCAAACCGGCCGCGCGGACCTCGCCGCCGCTGTGGATGAAACCGTGCGCGTCCGCTACGAGCGCCTGCTCAAGAGCAAGGGCGACAACGCGATTGTGGGGATTGCCCATGGCGTTTGCGGCGGCTGTCACATGAAATTGCCCGCGCAAATCATCGTCACTTGCCGGGGCCAAAAGGAAATCGCCTCCTGCTCCAATTGCGGCCGTATTCTCTACTACACCCGCGACATGGAACTGGCTGCAGTGGATTAAGCGGGTGTTTTTTCCTGCAGCTTCTTCAGTGCAAATTCAAAAACCCGCGCCGGGGAAATCGCCGTCAGGCATTCCATGTGATTTTTCCAGGTGCATTCGTCCTGGAAACACGGCGCGCACGGCAGTGAATCCACCTTCAAAACATTTTCAAGCTGGCCGTATGGGCCGGTAAAGCGTGGTTCCGTCGGCCCAAACAGTGCGATGAGCGGCACGCCCAGCGCCGCCGCCACGTGCATCGGGCCGGTATCGTTCGTAATCATCAACTCACATCGCCGCACCCATTCAATCATTTCCGGCAGCGACGTCTGCCCGCAGAGGTTCAGCACCCGCTCCGGCACAGCGGAGGCAATGACCTCGCCCAGCTTGTTATCACTCCCGCTGCCCATCACCGCAAAACGAACCTCGGGAAATTTTTGCGACAACAAGCGAACTGTTTCGGCGAAATTTTTTGACGGCCACTGTTTCGTCAGCCAGCGCGCGCCCGGTTGCAGGACAATCCAGCGCGTTCCTTTCGCTCCCGCCTCCGGCCATTTGGTGATGACGCCGGCGGCAACCTGCGGATGCGGTGGCAGCCATTGGAATTGTTTATGCACCGGCACTTCCAGCGCCGGTAAAATCGAAAGATACCGGT
>JASHZU010000369.1 GCA_030042375.1 Verrucomicrobiia bacterium | reverse complement strand
GATCGCCAGATTGCGGCTGTGACGCAAAAGGCCGGACTGCCGGAAATTTCCGATGCAGAGAAAAACGAGTTATTGCTATGCCAGAAAAGACTGCAAAGCGAACGGGACACGGACAAAGTAGATCAGTTAAAACGGAACAAAATGCCCAACGGATGAGGAGAATTTGAAACTAGCGCTATGCGCTACAAAAAAAGATATATGAATGCCCTTCACATGTCTTTCCTCGGAAAGAGCGGCGCGGGCTCGCCGATTTTATGGCCAGGCTGAAGCTTGCCCCAGGCCGATTCCGAAAACTTGTCCGGCTTTTCGCTTAATCCAAGTTGCGCGTAAATCTTCTCCGCGGTTCCGGGCAAAAACGGCTGGTACAACACGGCCAGCACGCGGCACGTTTCCGCGAGATTATACAAGACCTCGTCCAACCGTTTGGCTTGGGCCGGGTCTTTGGCCAGCTTGAACGGCGCGGTTTGGTCCACGTATTGGTTGGCGCGGGTGACAAGTGCCTGGATGCTTTGCAAGGCAGCTTGCAATTGATTTTGTTCCAGTTGCTTGCGAGTTTCGTCCGCAGCCTTCGTCGCTTCTGGCGCAAGCTCATCCGACTTCGCGGGCACGATGCCATCGCGATAGCGCTTGAGCATAGAGAGCGAGCGGTTGACCAGGTTGCCCAGGCCATTGGCCAGTTCAGCGGAATAGCGCGCGCGAAAACCGGTATCAGTCCAGTTTCCGTCCGGGCCGATGTCCAGTTCGCGCAGGACATAAAATCGAAAAGCGTCCACGCCCCACTCATCAATCACGGCAATAGGGTCCACGACGTTGCCGGTGCTTTTGCTCATGCGCTGCCCGTCCTTTTGCCACCAGCCGTGGACAAGAATTTGTTTGGGCAACGGCAAGCCCAGCGCCTTCAGCATGATGGGCCAGTACACGGCGTGAAATTTTAAAATGTCCTTGCCGATGACATGAACATCCGCGGGCCACAAAGAGATTTGATTAGTCGTCGAGGGTTTTCCTCCAATGGCTGCCAGTACCGCGGCATCGCCGTGTGCCGCGGGAACAGTAATATAATTTACGAGCGCATCGAACCAAACATACGTGACGTAGTTCGGATCAAAGGGAATGGGGATGCCCCAGCCGAGGCGCGAGACCGGCCGGCTGATGCAAAGGTCTTCCAGCTCGCTGCTGCGCAAAAAGCCGAGGACTTCGTTGCGGCGATAGTCCGGCTGGATAAAGTCCGGGTTCTGCCCGATATAATCCATGAGCCATTGCTGGTGCTCGTTGAGCTTGAAGAAATAATTGTCCTCTTTTAGCTCAATGACTTCGCCCCATGCGGGGTCGAACGTGCCGTCGGGCAGGCGATCTTTCTCCGTCAAAAAGGTTTCCTCGCGCAGCGAATAAAAACCGGAATAGGTTTTTCGGTAAAAATGTCCCGTAGCATTGGCCCGGGCCAGACAGGCCTGAACGGTTTCTTTATGGCGCGCTTCGGTGGTCCGGATGAAATCGTTATTCGTGAGTTCCAGCTTTTTGGCGAAAGCTTTCCAGTCGGCGGCCAGTTCATCACAATAAGCCTGCGGAGTCTTCTTTTCGGCGACTGCAGCCTGCTGGACTTTCTGGCCGTGCTCATCCAGGCCGGTCAGGAAAAAAACATCCTGCCCGAGGCTGCGCCGCGCCCGGGCGATGACATCAGCGATGATTTTTTCATAGGCATGGCCGAGGTGTGGCCTGCCGTTCACATAATCAATCGCGGTCGTGATGTAAAACGGTTTGGTCATTTAAGCCGCGCAATCTAACGATAAAAAGCTCGCGATGCCAGCGCGGAAAATACCCAAAATTTGCTGGACAATTCTCTGAAAGGCAGTTAAATAATGGCCATTCGGTCGAAAGGATTACGATGATACCGCAAGGTAAACCAGGCCAGCCGAATCTGCCTAATGTAAAGATGATTTCGGTGGATGCGGACTTGTTTGAATCCATCGGTTATATATCAGGTGGCCGGCAGCTTTATATCAAGTTCAAGAATTCGCCGCCGCTGGTTTTTAACAATGTGCCTGGCTTCCGTTGGGATGGCTTGATGGCCGCTCCCCGCAAGGACGCGTACTTCAACACATTCATCAAAAACTTCTTCCTCTCCAAACAGACTGAATTGCCTCCAAGCGGCCCGGGAGCGCCGCATTAAATCGGGCATAAAAGCCTTCAATGGCTGGAAGATCAAGTTGTTCCCAGCAAAAACCTTGCCTTGAATCGCCGTGGATTTTACCCTTCCAATGAATATTAATGACTCTTTCAGCCAAAAGACTGTCCATCGTTGTCCCCGTCTATAACGAAAGTCGAACGATTACTGAAGTCATTAGTCAAATCAAAGCCTCCGTGGCCCGCCAGAAACTGAACGCGGAAATCATTGTCGTGAACGACGGTTCGAAGGACAACAGCGCGGAAATCATCAAGACGATTCCGGACATCGTTTTCGTGAACAAGGAAAAAAACGGCGGCAAAGGGTCGGCGGTGAAAGCGGGGTTTGAGGCGGCCAAAGGGGATATTTTTTTAATCCAGGATGCGGACCTGGAGTATAACCCGGATGATTATAGCGCGGTGATTGCGCCGATTGTGAATGGCGAAACGGAAGTGACCATGGGATCGCGTTTCTTGAAAGAGAAGCCGGTATTTTTCGGCAAGCGAAAGTCGCCTTACTTGACTCATTACATCGGCAACCGCATGATTATTTGGGCGACGAATTTCCTTTATTGGAACAACGCCACCGATTACGAGGGATGTTATAAAGCATTTACGGCACAAGTCATCCGTTCCATCCCGATTAAATCGAATGGCTTCGAGTATGACAATGAGTTGATCTGCAAAATTTTGAGGAAGCGCTATAAGATTGTGGAAGTGCCGATCGAGTATCATCCACGCAGCTATGAGTCGGGTAAAAAAATTACCTGGCGTCATGGCATTCGGATGCTTTGGGCCATTCTCAAATATCGTTTCGTTAACTGAACTTCCCGGCCATGACGCTCAAGACTGCTCCAGGCACCCGCTCTTTTGATATCCCGGGTTTGATCGTGACGGTATCGATCGCTGTCCTGGCGTTGTGCCTGGCGTGGCCGCAAATTTTTCCCGATCCCGACAAAACAAACCAAATCAACCTGCCGAACCTGGACAAGCGCGCGGACATGCTGCGGCAAATCACCGATCCCATACAGCGCGACAGTGTTTGCGTTGGCTTGTCCGCGATGGGACGCCAACTCGACCAGGCATTGCCACCGAACGCCCGTGTGTATTTGGCCGGGATGCTCGGCCACGCCAACGCAGGCTCCCTGGGCTACTATTATTTTTTGAGGAACTATCTTTTCCCGCGCGACGTGGAAATTTCCCTGGGGCCAGTGATTTATCACGATGAGGACATGGAGGGCACCAATTCTGATTCGCCGGAAGTGATTAAAGCCCATGGATTTGACATTATCCTAGGCTTCCCGAATAACCAGATCCACGTGCTTCCTTTGACGACCAACGGCATTCCCACCGCTCCAAGATCGCAATGAAAGAGCTTCCGCCATTTGATTTTGTTGCGTTTATCCTGCCGTTGATGACCGCTTTTGCAGGCCTGCGCATAAGCCGGTGGATCCTTGGGCAAAAGTTCGAGGCCCAGTTTGGTTTTGGGTTTCGGTTTGCCTTCGGGCTGGGTGTGGGGATGCTGGTTTTTACGCAACTGGTTTTATTGTGCGCGCTGGCAGGGTTTAACGGTGCACCGCTTTTGGCGTGGACGGCCATTATCGGGGGTGCTGCGGAAGTCGTTTTGCGGGCAATGAAACTTCCCGGAGCCTGGAAACCTTTAAAATTTCAAGCCGGCCATTTTTGGCTGCTTTTGCTCGTGCCCTTATTTTATTCGTGGTGGGTTTTTGGCGAGCTCTCGACGCTGGAAGGAACGTTGGAATACGACGCCAATGCGTTCTGGGTTTTTAAATCCAAAATTTTTTTCCTGGAGCAGGGCAGGCAACTGGTAAACGTCCTGCACCAAAGCAATTTGGGCTACATGCATAACGATTATCCGTTGCTGGTGCCTTGCCTTTATACACTGGGCTATGGCGCCGTTGGCGGCGTGGATGAATTTGTTAACAAAGTCTGGCCGTTTTGGATGGTGGTGTCACTGTGCCTGGCCATCCTTTCCCTGGCGCGCGTCTGGCAAACTCCGCGTCCGCTGCCCATCGCGGTGGTCACGTTGATTGCTTTTTTGCCGGCGACGATACAATTCATTCGGAATGAAGGCGGTACCATCCCGATGTTTTTCTGCATCAGCCTGACGACGCTGCTAATTGTCAGCGCCCTTTTTCGCGGAAAAGACATTGCTGTGGCGGCCCTTCCTTTGGCATTTGCGGTTTGTTTTTCGACCAAACTGGAAGGGGCGATTTTCGCGGCGTTTTGCGCCTGCACACTCCTGCCGTTTTGCCTGCGGCGCGGCTGGTTGCGTGATAAAACCCTTTGGATAAGCGCGGGAGCGGCCATCACATCATTAGTGCCATACGGTTTATACCGGCTGACCAAGCCCGTGGCGCATCCGGAATCACATTGGGCAGGCGGTTTCTTTGCCGCACCGGGTTCGGTTTTGCATCATTTTCCACAGGTGCTGTTCATGAACATTTTTGCCCGTTTTTTTAGCGCAGACTTTTTTAAATGGCAGCCCAATGGAGAGCATTTGCAATGGATCGGCCAATGGACCGGCCCGGGCAGCCTTTTGAATCCGGAACTGTCGGTATTGCCATGGTTGCTCATCGGGCTCATCGTTTTATCGCTCATTTTCCGGCCGCGCGGGCGGGCGGTGCTGGGCGTGTTATCGGTGGTTACGCTGGGTGTCTTTGCCTTACTTTCGTTTGTCATTGCCTGTATGCCGCATTGGGATTTGGACCAGATGATTCGCCAGGCCTGCAATATTTCCGGCCGACATTTTTATCCATTTATGACGGCCCTGTTTTTGGGCGCGGTGGCCCTTTGGTTTCCGGATGAAAAAGAGGAATTGCCAGCGGAAGCACAGTTGGAACAGAAACCGGCCCAGGCTTTGACCCCGAAGCCAAAACGTCGGCGCTGACTTGTTTTTTTCTGCTTTTCCTATAGATTGAGGGCATGAAGAACGAAGTTGTGCCGGTGCAGATTCGTGGAATTCTTCCGGCGAACAGCGGCTGTGCGCTTTTCGTGGGCAACGACGAAAAGGTTTTCGTCATCAACGTCGAGCCGCAAATGGGCGCGGTCATCGGCATGTTTTTGCGGCAGACGCCCAAAGAACGCCCGCTGACCCACGACCTCATCAACCGTATCTTCCAGGGTTTTGGCATCAGCGTTGAGCGCGTCATCATCACCGATTTGAAAAATTCCACCTACTTTGCCCGGCTGATTTTGCAGCAGCAAAATGAATTGCATACGGCAAGGAAGATTGTGGAAGTGGATGCGCGGCCCAGCGATTGCCTGGCGATTGCCGCCGCTCAAAAGAAACCCATCTTCGTGGCCTCGGAGCTGTTTGAACAGGTCGAGGACATGAGCGAAGTGCTCAATCGCATCAACGAAAGCGGCGCCGGCGAATCCGCCGAGTAAGATGCCCGCCTCCAAATCCGCTTCCCCGCTCGCGCTCATTTGCGGCGATGATGAATTTGCTGTCAAAAAACGCGCCCATGAAATTTTCCAAACCTGGTCCAAAGAAGCCGGCGGCATGGACCACGAAATCATTGACGCGGCCGTGACCAATAGCGGCGACGCGCTGAACGCCATCGCCAAACTTCGCGAGGCCCTCCAAACGCTTCCGTTTTTTGGTTCGGCCAAGGTCGTCTGGCTGCGTGATTGCAGTTTCCTGGGCGAAGAGCGCGCCGCCTCCGCGCAAGCCGTTGGGGAAACCCTCGGCGATTTGGCGAGCGGGCTGAAGAATTTCAAATGGGAAAATGTGCGGCTTTTGATTAGCGCCGGCAAAGTGGACCGGCGCAAAACGTTTTTCAAGACGCTTGAAAAAATCGGCTCGATAGAAAATTTTGATGCGATTTCGGCGGACGACAAGGATTGGGCCGAGCGCATGGAAATGGCCGCGCGCACGGCCATTCGCGAGCGCAAAAAAGAAATTTCCGAGGAAGCGCTGGCCGAACTGGTTGCGCGGGTAGGACCGAATGCACGACAACTGGACAATGAAATCGAGAAGTTAACGTTATTCACTGGTGACCGGCAGAACATTGAATTTGCCGACGTCGCGGCAATTTGTTCACAAAATAAAACTGCCCGCGCCTTTGCACTGGGCGATGCGCTGGGCGATCGAGATTTGCCGCGGTTGTTAAAGCGATTGGACGAAGAATTGTGGGAAATGAAATCCGGGCCGTCGCAGCGATCAGAAATCGGTTTGCTTTACGGATTGATTTCCAAGGTGCGCGCGATGTTGATGCTCAAGGAGATGCTCAGTGAAGGCTGGCTCAAGCCGGAAACCGATTACAACCGTTTCAAGGCCGCGCTGGCGCGTGTGCCGGTGGAACGGTTGCCGGCGGACAAGCGCTTCAATCCGCTGGCGCTGAACCCGTATGTCCTTTTCCGCGCGCTGCCGCAGGCAAAAAAATACAGTCGTGCGGAATTGGTGCGCGCGATGGATCTGCTGCTGGCCGGCAACCGCCGTCTCGTCTCAAGCGGACTTGACAAAACGCTCGTCCTGCAGCAAATAATAGTTGAGATATCAGCGCCACAGGCAACCGCGGCGTAAGTTTTCGAAAGAATTTTCTGAAATGGCATCACCATCAGCAAAAATGTCGGTTTTGGTTGGCAAAAGTTTCGCTTGCGTCAGAATCGCAGGCCGGGCCAATTTTACTTTCAGCCCCGATTTTAAGACTCTCCTGGCGGAATTGATTCAGCGGGGTTACGGGCATTTTATCATCGATTTGTCGGAATGCGTCCTGATGGACAGCACGTTTCTGGGCGTGCTCGCCGGATTTGGAATCAAATTAACTCCCGCGTCCTCGCCCAACGGCCGCATTGAATTGTCCAACCCGAATGCGCGCGTCACCGAATTGCTGGAAAATCTCGGTGTCCTGCCGCTGTTCAAAATCGTCAACGGTTCCCTGCAATTGGATGGCGAAGTTTGCGAGCAAACACCGGTGCCGATCAATGCTTCACGCGAGGAAATCACCCGCACGAGCCTGGAAGCGCACCAGGCGCTCATGGCCGTCAATCCGGACAACGTTCCCCGTTTCAAGGATGTGGCGCAATTTTTGGCCGAAGATTTAAAGAACCTGGAAAACTGCCACTGAGCCTTCCGCTCAGTGCGATTCGTTGGTATTTTCGAAGTAAATCACGGTCTCGTCCGGTTTGGCATAACCCAGTTTGTCCCGTGCCATCCGTTCCACCGTTTTTGGGTCATTCCGCAGCGCGTCAATTTCGCCTTGAAGTTGTTTTGATTTTTCCTCCTCCGACTGGACTTGTTTTTCCAGCGACAGGATTTGCGTTTGCATCCGCTGGTTTTCCTGGATGACCGGCAGGTAACATGTGCCAATCAGGATGAGCACGGCGATGACGACCAGCACGAGGACGGCGTTCGTCAGCACACTCCAAATGCCCAGGTTTACGTTCATGCCCCGAGTAAATCACGCCGAAGCGGCATATAAAAGTTTATTTGAAAAATTCTTCCACGCGGCATAAAGCGGCTACTGCTTTAGAAAATCCGAGACTGCCCGAATAAATTCGTCCGGCGCATCGGCATGCACCCAATGGCGGGCCCGGGCGATCGTTTCAATCGTTGCCTGCGGAAACAGTTTCCGAATCTCCGGCACATCGGCATCGGAAACATAAGGCGATTGACCGCCGCGCAGGAAGAGCGACGGCCCTTCAAATTGTTTTGTCGAAGCAAGGGCTTCGCAGAGTTTGGCGTAATTGGCGAAAATATTCTCCAAGGGAATCTTCCATTTATAAACCTGGCCATCGTGCCCGACATTTTTGAGAAGAAAGCGCCGCAGCGTTAAATCGGGAATGGCCGGGGCGAGGGCGTTTTCCATTTGGCTGCGGCTGTGAAATTGCTTCAGGTCGAGCGCAAGAAGGGCCTTGAAAATGGGTTCGTGTTCGGGTGCGTACTTGCGCGGGGCGATGTCTACGATCACAAGCCTATCCACGCGAGATGGATAGGTAAGAGCAAATTGCATCGCCACTTTGCCGCCCAGGGAATGGCCCAGGACATGCGCACGGTCCAAGTGGCGCGCGTCGAGAAATTCAGCGATATCACCGGCCATGAGCGAATAATCCATAGTATCGCTGTGCGGTGAGAGGCCGTGGTTACGCAGGTCCACGAAATAGAGATGGAAGGTGGGCGCGAGCTTTGGGCCGACGCCAAGCCAGTTATCCAACGAACCAAAAAGGCCATGGAGCATGATCAATGGTTTGCCCTGGCCGAATTCTTTGAAATGAAGGTTCATCAAAAAAAGAAGGCCGCGCTGCTGCGCGGCCCTGCCATAAAAATGTTCATGTCGAACGAATTATTTCACCCCGGCGAGATAGCCAAAGCGGGTGCGGAACTCGGCGGCCGAAAGGCCGACGACGCTGCCGAGTTTACCGGCTTTGCGTTCGTCTTCAAAATCGTCCCGCTCAAGGCGAATCATGTAGGCGCAGGCGCATTCGTAGGCCTCGCCAGCCACGTTGACTTTGCGGTTTTGCATGCGGCCTGTCTTGGGATCGAGCATTTTTTCGAAAGGCAACGGGATCATTTTGCCGTCCACAAAACTGATGATAGCGCCGTATTTTTCGGATTCGGGCGAAAGCAGGAATTTCACCGCGGCATAGCCGAGGTCGCGCGTGTATTCGGCGTCAAAAGGCACGGGGTCGGCGCAGCGCAACTCGTAGCCGAGGTCTTTGTCAATGAACGTCATCTTGATGCCGAGCTTTTCAAGACGCTGCGTGAGCAGCTCTTTCATGAGACGGCCAAATTCGATTTCGCCCAGGCGCAGATGGCCGTGGTCGTCGCGCACAACTTTGCCAAAGCGATCGAGCTGACCATCCGGCACGGCCTTGATGAGGCCCTGTTCGCCAAGGGATTCAACGAGTCCTTCAGCCAGAACGACAACGCCGTAGTGGAGACCTTCGGCGCGGCGTTTGATAATAGAGCCGATGATGATATCGCAGACTTCGTCCACGGTGGCCTGGCGGTCCTTAAATTCTTCGGGGATGACGCAGAGAGTGGCGGCGGAAGCTTTGGCAATGCCCAGGGCAAGATGGCCGGCGGCGCGTCCCATGCTGATGATGATGTACCAGCGCGAAGTGGTGCGGGCATCTTCAGCGAGGTTGCGGACAATATAGACGCCATTGTGGCGCGCGGTCTCAAAGCCGAAGGTGGGCGTAGAACCGGGCAGCGGCAAATCGTTGTCAATGGTCTTGGGCACGTGGGCCACACGGATTTTTCCGTTGCTGCGCTTGGCCACATGGCTGGCGGAGAAAGCGGTATCGTCGCCGCCGATGGTCACGAGCGCGGTGATGCCCAGGTTTTTGAAATTGCCGAGCACGCTTTGCATGCTGGCTTCGGATTTGGTGGGGTTCGTGCGCGCGGTGCCCAGGATGGAACCGCCGCGCAGGTGGATGTCCCGCACCTCGCGGATACTCAGCGGCTTGCAATCGGGCTTGTCGCCCTGGGCGAGCCATTTGAAACCGTCGCGGAAGCCGATGACCTCGAACCCGCGGTTGATGCCTTCAATGGTGGCCGCCGCGATGACGCCGTTGATGCCCGGG
>JASHZU010000368.1 GCA_030042375.1 Verrucomicrobiia bacterium | reverse complement strand
GCTCCGTCCGCGCGTTATGGTCACAGCGCTGTTTGGACGGGAACGCAAATGATTGTTTGGGGCGGTTACAACGGCAGCTCTTATTTCAATAATGGTGCAATCTATGACCCGGTTGCCGAAACCTGGACTCCGATTTCGAGCACGAATGCTCCCACCACACGTGCCTATCAGACCGCCGTTTGGACCGGCAGCCAGATGATTATTTGGGGCGGTTACAATGGCAACTATATCAGTACCGGGGCAGCCTATAGTCCCACGTCAAATACGTGGACCACCCTGCCTACTGCCAGCGAACCTGGTGAGCGCGAAAATCACACGGCAATTTGGACGGGCAATCAAATGGTTATCTGGGGAGGTTATAACGGCAGCAGCTACCTGAGCAACGGCGCCAGCTTCAATCCCACCAGCGATACTTGGACGACGCTGAATACCACCGGCGTACCGGCGGCGCGTGAGCTTCACAGTGCTGTTTGGACCGGCAGCCAAATGATTATTTGGGGCGGTTACAACGGAGGCCCCTTAAGCAGCGGCGGACTTTATAATCCCTCGGAGAATTCCTGGACATCATTAAACACGAACAGCGCCCCGGAACCGCGATATGATCATACTGCCGTCTGGACCGGTAACGACATGATTGTTTGGGGAGGAGAAGAGACAAGCACCAATTTTTTCAATGATGGCGGATATTACAGCCCCACGGCCAATTCCTGGCAATCCACCACCACCAGCGGCGCGCCAGAGGCGCGAGCGCTGCAATCCGCGGCGTGGACCGGAAATGAAATGCTCATTTGGGGCGGCGCAAATAATGTTGTCGATTTCAACGATACGTTCGCCTACACGTTTCCTGAACTCATGTACCTTTACGAACTACAGTAAGGCGTGTCCTCCGGCTACCACGCCAGCGAGAGTTGGAGCTGAAAGACCATGCAGTGGCTGACGTTGTGAAAAACGGGATCCCAAATCTCCTGCAAATCGGGCATGAGTTTAAGCGTGGGCGTTAATTGGACGACATAAACCGTTTCCCAAACGTATTCGTTCCGATGGTTCACGGTTTGGGTCGTTTCCGCGGGCTGGCTCCAGACAAAACCGGTGCCGAGAAAATCATTACTCGTGCGATTGAGCAGATAATGCTTGAAGGGCCCCTGCGCCACAAAACCGGTGCCGATTTGGTTGTCGGCCGAGGAAGCGACGTGTGAACTCCCAAAACCAAAGCGCCCGAACCAGCCAAACGGCGATTCCGCCCCGAGCTTCTGTTGCAGGTCCAGGCAAACGCCGCCGCCAGTAGTTCCTTTGACGCTGGCCGCAAACGGCTGGATCCGGTAAATGCCCGGGCCCAAGCCAAAAACATCCCGCGGCGCATAGCCAAATTCCATCGGCAGGGACCAGTCCTGCCAGCTAAAATCCGTCCACGGCGCATTCCCGGCGGGGGCATTGCCCGCGCTGCCGCCAATCATCCCATACCATTCATCGCGCGGCTGCCATTGCAGGTTGAAGCCGAAATTATAATGCGCCAGCGGCATTACCCCGCTGTTGATCAGCGCGGAGTTCATAAACTTGCTGCGGCCGCTGTTGGCGTAGGCATTGTCATCGATGTAAAGACGCTGGCTGACCATGCCGGCCACGGCGACGACCTGCCCGCCCATGAGTGATTGTTGCCAGGCCAATTCCGGCACGCGCAGTCCATGAGTGGCCGCCCAGATGCCGGTGGGGTTGGTCAACGTGCCGAGATTGGACTTGGCCGATTGGTTGTCGCCATCTGTGCCCAATCCGCTCTTGGCCTGGAGTTGTGAACTGATCCAGCCGGCAGCGGTGTTGGGCACATCGTAGAGGGCCCACTTGGATTTCAGGTCAAAGGTGTAAAAACCCAGGTTCTCCGCTCCCTGTTTGACATTATCCATGGCGACGTAGGTGAAGGTTTGCACCAGCGAGTAGCGGAAACCATACGTGGACAATTGATATTTCGTACCCTCCACCCACGGTTCGAAGGGGGCGAAAGAGACCAAGGGGCCGGGAGCGATGGCGGTGTTGCCGTACTCGTCCTGGCTGGCGAGGTAGGGCATGAGCGCGGGAGGAACTCCCGGAAAAAATTCAGCGTGCGTGATAGCCCGGCGCGACCGCTGCAAAATAGGCGCCGGCTGCAAGGTGCCCTTCGCCGGTGTAGGAATCTGGTCTTTTACTCCGACGTCGGATGGCGGCTGCAGTTGGGAAGGCACCTCATTCGTCGGCACAACGACGAGGCGTCCCATAGAATCAAGCAACAGGACGTCGTTGGTATCGGCATTCGTATCGGTACTTGTATCAACGTTCGTGTCTTGCGCCTCAACCCGCGTGCAAGCCATAGACGCGGCCAGCGCAATAGTCGCCAGACATAAGATTCTGGTCAACCATGGTGACATGGCTCATTTATTGTTTAAAGAAGCGGACTTTGCCGGTGGAGATGTCGTACATGCCGCCGACGAGGCCGATTTGCCCCGAATCAATCATCTCTTTCAAAATCGGGCTTTGCTCGGGAATCTCCTTCATGACCAGGCGTACGTTGGCCTCGGCCACTTTGTCCACGAAATCCAGGTTCTTGGACGTGCGCGGCTGGCCGTTGTCAGGTACGACGTCAATGGCCGGCTTGATTTTGCCGACCATGTCCGTGATGTGGCCAAGTTGCACGTCGTCAATCGCGCCCTTGACAGCGCCGCAATTGGAGTGGCCGATAACCGCGATCAGTTTGGCCCCGGAAACTTTGCAGGCAAATTCCATGCTGCCAAGGATGTCATCGTTCAGCACGTTGCCGGCGACGCGCGCGCTGAAAATATCGCCAATGCCCTGGTCCAGGACGATTTCAATGGGCTGGCGCGAATCCAGACAGCTCAACACGACCGCAAAAGGATATTGGCCGGACGCGGTGGCTTTGACATCCGCCTGCATGTTGCGCTTGAGCGGATGGCCGGAAACGAACCGGGCGTTGCCGGCTTTCAATTCCGCCAGTGCGGATTCCGGCGTCATTGCCGTCTGCCGTTCTTTCGTGGGCGGCGTCAGGGCGGTGGGCATCGCCGGTGAGCCGAATTCGTCTTCCGATTTGCAACCACCGGTCAGCAGGAAAACTACTGCGGCCAAACATAAACTGGTCATCATGCGGCCTTTGAAAAATCTAAAAAAATCTACGCTAGGTTTTTTGTTCATTGTTTTCATTTGTTCTTCCTTTCGTTTTTGGCTTTCAAGGCCCCATGTTTCGTTGCAGGTTTACCAGTACTTGATCAAACGGAGAGAGGCGGATCAATCCAACGTTTGGAAATTCGAAATCCAGGATTAAATACATCGCCAGGGTGATGGTGGCGATAAAGGCGAAACTATGGAACCAATTATGCCGCTTGCCTCCGGCCATGCTGTAGCCAACCAGCAGCGAGCCGGCCATGACCAGGAGCAGGAGGATGCCATAAATCAACAATGGCGTATGCAAGTACGCCGCCATTGTCCGGGTAGTGCTCATATCAAACATGTCATTCAACGCGGGTATCAGCAGCATGGTAGTGGAAGAAGAGCCGGCATCACGGCAATCAGCCACAGCCTCGGTCCAGATTTCAATCTGCAGCGCGGTCGTTTTGCCGACTTCGGCATTCGCGGCGGTGATGTCTGGCAACGCCTCGTCAAACGCGATGCGGGCGCCGACATACTGCCGGAATTTTTCCTGCAACGGCGGCTGCGCGGCCGCCGGGAGCAAATTCAGCCGGAGCCACGCGGTGCCGATGGCATTGGCTTCTTGCACAACCAACTGGCGTCGCTCGTCAAATCGCGCCGCCGTCCCATAGAAAGTGAAAGCAATGAGCAAAGCAATGAGGCTGAACACGGCGCCTTCCACGACCCCGATGCCTGACCTGGCTGCCTCCGAATCCAGTCTCAACAGACGCTTGTTCGCCTGGCGCCCGGCCTCCATAAAAAGGAACATGGCCGCCATAATCCCAAGAAACACAAAACTGCTCAGGAAGGTAAGATTTATTTCAGGAATCATTGGCACCCCCATGGCTCATGTTTTTGGTTCCGGCGTCCTGGCGCCACCCCCGCAAAGTTTATGAACCAGCACGCGGTAGGTCAAACCGGCGACGACCGCGCCTGCGAGGAAAATGAGAATCAAAACCAGCCCCAGCATAAATGTATGATGCACCACGGCGTCGGCATTGTCGTTCATCTGCGTGCTGATTCTTTCGATCTCCGGCATGCTGGAGTTTGCCGTGCTGAGCAGCGTGTTGAGATTGTTGGCCGCGTCGGCAATCTGCGAAGCCGCCGTGCCGTAATCCAGGACATTGAACGGCGGCGCACTGTTTGTGCCCGCGGAGGCCTCGCTGCTGTTCGTGGGACTCACGTACTCGACAAACGCGGTCAGGGACTGGACGGCGGCGTTGATGTTCGCTGCCGCCGCGGCCGCGGAGTTCAGGGTCATGCGCGTGTTGGTCATCAATTGCCCGGCTTTCTCCTGCTGGGCAATTAGGCCGTCGAGAATTTGCTGGATGGCCGCCTGCCTTTGGTCATTGACGAGTTGTGGCAATTGCTGCGCCGTTTGCGCAAACACGGCCGAGGCCGACGAAATTTGGTTGAAGTCCGCCTGCATTTGCAATGACTCCGGCTGGCCGGCGAGCTGATAGACCAGGAGTTGGGACTGCCAGTTTAACAGCGTGGGCATCCGCTGGGTGTAATACATCGTGCGTTCGCCCAACTGGCGGATGCCTTCAATGGCGGCGGTTGTGGGATCCAGCCCGGTGAGCGGGTTCAGGTACAGTAAAGTGAAAATGCTGGTCGCTTTCAGCTTGGACGGCTGCGGCGACTGGCCCAGCGCCGCCGCAAACTCGCGAAAACGGATTGTTCCAATATTATGCTGGTGCGGATATTTCCGATGCCATTGCGTAATCATCCCTCTCAACTCTGCTTGTTGGGTGGGAGTAAGGATGCTGCTGGCCATGTCCCAGGCGTTCGATTCCATGCTGATCTGCGCGTCCAGCAATGGTTGTACTACATTGGTGCCGTAAGTTGGGGCGCCGATGTCCTGCACGACTTGCCGCGCCAGGGTCGTGAGCACCAGCAAATCCAGGGCGTTCACCGGGGGGTTCTCGCCGGTCGCATCATCGTAGGCGGCTGTGGCCTGTTGCAGTTTCCAGCGCAACGCCGCCAGGCGGACATCCGCATTGGTGGACCCCTCCGTAACATCATCACAACCCTGGGAAATCATCGCCACATAAGTGTCGGCGAAACGCATGACCTGCGCCTGCAATATCGCCGAACTGATCTCCCCGGACACCGCATTGGTCAATTGCGTGGAAAGGACGCGGACCTTCGGCGGTGAACTGGTCACCGTGGAACATCCCGCGAGGGCCAGCGCGATGGCGCAGACCGCA
>JASHZU010000367.1 GCA_030042375.1 Verrucomicrobiia bacterium | reverse complement strand
AAGGCCGTGAACTATCTCTACGCGGATAATCATATAAAAGACCTGCTGACGATTGAAGGAAGCCTGCCCCAATGATATCGCTCATTGATGTCCAAAAAAAATTCGCCGGGCGCACCGCCCTGCATGGGTTGACACTCGAAGTGCCGCGCGGGGAAATTTTCGGGCTGCTCGGCCACAATGGCGCGGGCAAAAGCACGGCCATCGGCATGATGCTCGGGCAGGTCTGGCCCACCAGCGGCGTCGTCAAGGTTTGCGGGCATGATGTCACGACCCAGCGCGCGCGGGCGTTGCAGAAGGTCGGCGCGATTTTTGAGGCGCCTGCGTTTTACGATTATCTTTCCGGCCGGCGCAATCTCGAAATCCTCTGCCAATATTCCGGGCCGGTTTCGCGAAAACGTTTGGCCGAAGTCGTAGATTGGGTGGGCCTGGCGGGCCGCGAAGATTCCAAGGTGCGAACCTATTCCCATGGAATGCGGGCGCGGCTGGCCATCGCGCAGGCGCTCCTGCCGCAGCCGGAACTGCTGATTTTTGACGAACCGGGCAGCGGGCTCGACCCCGAAGGCATTGCGGAAATGCGCCAAACCATCCTGCGTCTGCATCGCGAAATGGGCCTCACGATTTTGTTGTCGTCGCATTTGTTAAACGAAGTGGAACAGCTTTGCTCGCGCATCGCCGTATTGAACCAGGGACGGAAAGTTTTTGACGGCGCAATTTCCCAAGCCAAAACCGAGCCAGGAAAACTAATGCTCCGGACGCCGGATTTTGCGAAGGCCGCGGCGCTGTTGCAAGAGCGGGGAATCATCACCGGTTCCGCGGACGGAAAATTTATCGTATTGGTCGAAGGCCGGACGACAGCGGAGGCCGTCCGGATGCTCGTGAACGCGAACATCCCCGTGGAGGGAATCTGGCAATACGAACAGACCCTGGAGGATTTCTATATGGCGCTGGTAAAAGCGCCTGTGCCGGAGACCCGCAATTAAGATGTTCTTCCTGCAACTCAAAAACGAACTGTGGAAGCTCTTTGGCAAGAAGCGGACATATATCGGTTTTGGAGCGTTCCTCGTGGCGCAGACGGCCATGCTTTTGATTTTTAAACATACACATTGGCACGAGCGTTTCGAACAACTGCTGGAGGACAACGGCTATATTGCCTCAGAATATATCTCCGCCCTCACCGTTGCCCTGATCATGATCCTGCCGCAAATTCAATTGCTCCTGCCGCTTTACGTCACGCTGGTGGGCGGCGACCTCGTGGCCAAGGAAGTGGAGGACGGCACGTTGCGGATGATTTTGTCGCGGCCCGTTTCGCGCCTGCGGCTGCTGCTGGTGAAATGGCTGGCGGGAATTATTTTTGCCGCGGTGCTGGTCCTGATGCTGGCGATCATTGCGTTGGCTTTTGCGCGCGTGGTTTTTCCGTGGAGCGGCATGTTCGCCTTTGGACACACGGACACGGACGCCGTCTTCAGCATTTTTTCTCCCGGCCAGGGGCTTGCGCTCTACGCTTCTTCCCAGATTTTCGTGGTCGACAACACGATTACCATGCTGTCGCTGGCCTTCATGTTTTCCTGTTTTAACATGAAACCGGCCGCGGCCACCATCCTGGCGCTCTCTTATATGTTCATGAACGTGGTGATGCAGCACATCCCGTTTTTTGACCAGTACCAGGACTGGTTCATTACGTATCACCTGGACTCGTGCTTTTGGGTGTACGAACAACCGGCGCAGTGGCCGGCCATCCTGCAATCACAAACCATCCTGCTGGCCACCAGCGTCACGGCCTTTGTCATCGGCGCCATGGCGTTTCAGGTGCGGGACATCAAATCGTGAGCGACGGGAAAATCCCGGCGCATCACTTTGATTTGTCCATCGTCACAATCAAAGCAATCGCGAGCGCGAGGATGACAAAGATGGCCAGCACCAAAACGCCGTTAATTCCCCGTCCATGAATGAAGCCGAGAAATCCGGCCGTATGTGCCAAATGATTTGCGTGCCAGTAAATAAGCTTTTGCATAAATAGTCCTCTTAGTGTCCCCAATTATTTTGTTGGTCATGCCCCTGGCCGTTTTGCGGCGGATGGCCGCCCGGGCCTGAGCCACGATAAGCGTTGGGCTGGTTCACGCGGGGATTGAAATTGTGAATGTCATCCTGCCGTTGCGCGGCATTGCGCATTTCTTCATCATGCCGGAGGTCCGCCATCGGCATGGGCTGGATGTCGCGGTGCGTGAATTGTTCCATCCGGTCGCGCGGGATTCCTCCGTTCACAAACCGCCCGTGCTCAAATGAATAATGGTTGTACATCCGGCTGTGGTTGAATGCGAACACCACGCGGTCGTGCGGCACAACATAGAGCCGCAAATCGTGGTCCCAGAAATGGTCGTAACCCACGAAGGTAAAAAAGTCCGCGGTCATGCCAAAGTCAAAGTCCACGCCCACATGCACGCCGTTGTAGATCCAACCGCCGTTTACAAACACCGCGCCCGGGGGCAACGGCGCCCAGCCGATGTAACCATTCGCATCGTCCTGACGCCAAATCACCCACGACGGCGCGTATTCATATCCGGGAACCCAGACCCAACTGGCGCCCGCATAAGCCCAGCGTCCGTAGTGGAAAGTGATGTCGCCCCAGGGATAATCCGATTGCCAGAACCATCCGGCATCCGTGTATTCCCAATGGCCGCCGTCATAATACGGACGCCATGTGGCGTCCACGGCCGGTTGCCAGCACAGGCCGTAGCCGGGCACATTGATCCAGGTGCCGTACGGCGTGAGTTGCCCTTGAAAATAATCCAGCGTCGGCGTTGCCGGGATATTCACAGGTTGCGTTACCACCGGTGCAGCAGTGGGCTCCACAATCGGTGTGGCAACTGGCGTAGCGACGGCAGGCGGCCCGGTGGGTGTTAATTGTACTGACTGCCATACGGAATACGTCTTGCCATCGCGTCCGCCTAAAACCAGATAGAATGGCCCAGTTCCCGCCGGAACACTGGTTTCTGACAACGCGAAATGGTTCTGGTCCAGCAAAGTGACCGTTGCCAGGCCATCCGGGCCTACGTTGACCTGGATGGTATAGGGAACGCCGGCGATGGGAGCACCGAAAATTTTATTGCCGAGAGCGGAGAGAGGCTGGCCGTTGCCGGTGTGATTGAGCCAGACGCCGTAATCCGCCGAAGGGCCGCCGGTGGGTATTCCAAAACCCACGCCGCCGCCTGGTCCGAAGAGACCAATATTCACTCGTCCGCGCGGCCCTCCGTGTCCGCCCAAATGTCCTGATATGCTCACCCATTGCGACAGGTCGCCGCTGACCAAATATATCTGAAACGGGATCGCGTCCTGTGTCATGCCA
>JASHZU010000366.1 GCA_030042375.1 Verrucomicrobiia bacterium | reverse complement strand
AATAAACGCGGAAAAATACGAGTTTGCCCGCGTAGGGATCCGTCCACAATTTGAACGCCAACGAGCAGAACTTGCCGTTGTCATTCGTTTCCACAGGGACCTTGTTTTCCGTGCCCGGCTCATGGCCTTCCGCAGGAGGGATGTCCAGCGGGCTGGGCAGATAATCCACTACCGCATCCACGAGCACCTGCACGCCTTTTTTCTTGAACGCCGAACCGCACAGCACCGGGATCAGCTCGATTTTGCAGGTGAGGCGGCGAATGGCCGCTTTCAGCACCTCGGGCGTAATCGGTTTGTCTTCCAGGACCAATTCCGCCAGCGCGTCGTCCTTGTTGGAGACCGCATCAATCAATTCCGCCAACGCCGCTTTGGCTTTTTCCTTGAGCGCATCGGGAATCTCCTTCACTTCATAGTTCAGGCCTTCGTTCGTGACGTCGCCCGGGCCCCACACAAAGGCCTTCTGGTTGACAACGTCAATGACGCCTTCAAATTTATCTTCCGCGCCAATCGGCAGAAAAATCGGGAATGCATACGCGTTGAGTTTCTTGCGCATGTCGTTCAACGCATTTTCAAAATTTGCACCCGTGCGGTCCATCTTGTTGACGAACGCAATGCGCGGCACTTTGTATTTGGTCGCCTGCCGCCAGACCGTTTCCGATTGCGGCTGCACGCCCGCCACGCCGCAGAACACCGCGACCGCGCCGTCCAGCACGCGCATGGAGCGCTCCACTTCCGCCGTAAAATCCACGTGGCCCGGGGTATCAATAATATTGATCCGGTGCGGCACGTTATTGAACGCTTTGTAAACCTGGTCTTCGCCCGGCTTGGTCTGCTTCTGTGTCCAGAAACACGTCACCGCGGCGCTGGTAATCGTGATCCCGCGCTCGCGTTCCTGCTCCATCCAGTCCGTCACCGTATTGCCGTCGTCCACATCGCCAATCTTGTGGATTAGCCCCGTGTAAAACAGGATGCGCTCGGTCGTCGTCGTTTTGCCGGCGTCAATGTGCGCGGCAATGCCGATATTGCGCGTGCGCTCCAGCGTGTATTCACGTTTGGGTGAATTGGGCGAGGCCGATTTTTCTTTATCCATAACTGCGCTCATATTTCAAATAAGTTGTCGTTCAAATACGTGTCAAACGGAACGGAAAAGATACATGATTAAAAATAAAAGGCAATCTCTTTTGGGGAGTTTCTGAGCCTGACTCTGCCCTTGCGCTTATCGTTATTTCCTCCGCAAATCGTTTATAATTTTCCAGCGTCTTTGTAATAGCTCCTGCTTACCGTACCCGCTAAATTGACGCAAAATGAACAGGTCTTTAGGTCCAATTTGGTCCATTTTGCTCGCCTGTATCCTTTTGTTTAATGCGGGTTACGAGATTCACACCGGCCATGCCACCATGGGGAGGCACCTCCATCACTCCTACTCTATGAAAATCGACCCCCACGGGTTTTGGAACATCGTGATCTTTCAAATAGCTGTGGGAATAATCTTTGTTGGTTTGGGCATTTACCAATTCCTCAGGGGCCAGGACTAGAAAATCTGATCTGATTTCGCCTATTTAATTATTCCCCCAATGACACCGCATACAAATACCATGCTGCGTGTGGCAGCCATTGTTCGCCCCAGCGCCAATCCTCGTCCTGGCCTGTCACTGCAAACCCCACATTGAAATCAATATCGTCCGGATCCGTGCGCCCACCGGTGATGCCGTTGCAAATGCCGCCCGGCGCGTTGTTGTATTGGTAGGACGTAAAATACATGTAGAAAATATTGTTTCGGCCCGTGCCCTGCATCATGCAGCAATCATACGGATTCAATCCCAAAATCCAGTTCAACTGGTCCCAGGCATACCCTTGCAGCTGCGCGCAAAACGCCGGGTCATCGGCAAAATATCGCGTCGCCAGCCGCGCCGCTGCCGCCATCGAACCCAGCCGCGCATTCTCTCCCTGCCACCACAATCCCGTCTCCGTATCGTGCGGATAGAAAAATGCCGTGCGGCGCCCTTCGCTTTTGCTCTGCACCAATTGACGCGCATACCCAAATGGATTGGGCACTTCCTTCGTCACCGACAGTTCCCATTCCAGTGATTTCTTTACTGTGTCGAGGACTTTCGGTTTGGTCGCGTCGTCCACAATCTCATAATAGTCCAGCAAACTAACAACCGGCATTCCCGCGTCCGCCGCGTGGAAATACGGACGGTCAACATCATCCGCGCGCCAGTAATTCGTATGCCCATCGCTCGTGACCAGGCGCGCCATTAAACTTTCCGCACGCTGGTCCGCCGCCTCTTTGTATTGGGCGTCATGCGTGGCCTTGAACAACTCTGTCGCCGCCATCAGCGCGCAATAATCGTCCAAGATATTTTCCCGGCCATCCTGATTGAACGCCATGTTGTTTGTTTCCAGGAATGCAAATGCCTCCTCCGCCGTAGCAAGGTAAACGGAGTTCGAAAAATCGCCGCACACCGGGTATGTACTAGCCATCGCCAGTGCGGCAATCGCCATGCCTGCGCCGGATCGATAGCCCACTTCGTAGGGATATTTGCTCGGAATGACTTTGTTGGGAACGATAGAAAAATTGTCCTTCGTCTTCACCGTCTTGATGGCAAAGCCCGCGTCCTGCTTGCCAATCCGCCGGTCCTCCGGCCGTTTGCCTGGCCCCGGCGCGTC
>JASHZU010000365.1 GCA_030042375.1 Verrucomicrobiia bacterium | reverse complement strand
TGCAATTTTTCCGCAAAATGAACGCGTTCAAAGCCTTCCGCAATATTTGTCATGGCCGAAACAGAGGCCCGTTGCACCTGATCTCTTAAACCAAAATCCAGGCTGGCAGGTTTGCGCCGAAAAATAGAGTAAACAAAACGCACCAATTCCCTTGCAGTTTTCCAGGCTTGCAATTCTTCAAACGAGTTAATCCTATCTGCCATCTTCCATCTCCTATCTGCTATTTGCTAGAAATACCCTGCTTTCTTGCGGTCTTCCATGGCTGCCTCGCTGGCCTTGTCATCAGCGCGGGAACCGCGTTCAGTCACGCGCGCGGCGGCAATTTCGGCGATGATGTCATCCACGGAATCTGCCGGAGATTCAATCATGCCTGTGCTAATAATATCGCCAATCGTTCGGACGCGAACGGTGAGTTCTTTAACTTCTTCTTTAGGCTTGGGCGGTAGCAAATCAGTGACAGGCAGCCATTGGCCGCGGCGGCGGACGCATTTGCGTTTGTGGCTGAAATAAATCGAAGGGACTTCCAGCTTTTCCTTTTTGATATATTCCCAGACGTCCATTTCCGTCCAGTTGCTCAATGGAAATACCCGCATATTCTCGCTCGGATTAATGCGCGTGTTGTAAAGATTCCAAATCTCAGGCCGCTGATTTTTTTCGTCCCATTGGCCGAAAGAATTGCGAGGACTAAAAAAACGTTCTTTCGCACGGGCCTTTTCTTCATCACGCCGGGCACCGCCAATATTGCAATCAAATTGAAATTCTTCGACGGCGGCGAGCAACGTCGGTATCTGAAGCTGATTGCGGCTGATTTCTCCTGGCACCGGAGTGGCAATGCCATTCTTGATGGCATCTTCGACGTAACGAATAATTAATTTGGCCCCAACTTCCTTAGCACGACGGTCGCGGAACTCGTTCAATTCCGGAAAATGATGCCCGGTATCAATGTTCAGAAAGGGCATGGGAATGTTCGAGGGGCGGAATGCTTTTTCCGCCAGGCGCACCAGGCAAATCGAATCTTTGCCACCGGTAAACATCAGGCACGGACGCTCAAATGCCGCTGCGACTTCGCGCATGGCATGCATGGCTTCCGTCTCAAGAATTTGCAGGTGGTCCAAATGATACTTGTTCATTAAAAAATTATCGGAGGCCGCCCGGGTTAGTTAAGCAGTTTTCGCCACGGCTTTTCCGCCCCAGGTTGCATGCAAACCGCACTCGCGTTTGTCGTCCGCCTTTGCCGGATCGAAATAATCCCATTCGTTCGGCAGGTTATGCTGCTTTAAATACGCCTC
Source organism: Verrucomicrobiia bacterium (assembly GCA_030042375.1). Next base: position 1,567 of record JASHZU010000365.1, on the reverse strand, counting down.
CATCTCTGCATCACCCCAATAAAAAATTGGGCAGACTTTCAAGGTGTTGAAATTTTTGTCTTCGCTGACGATGTCGAGCGTGGCGCGATTGGGGTTTTGGTCCTTGCGCAGGGCAGTAATCCAAATGGTTGGCGCCAGTTCCTTCATGCCGCGCCGGAAAGGCTCGATCTTCATCACTTCGCTGAACTCTTGCAAAGCGGCCTCATCTTCCGGTGTGGGAATTTCGCCATAAATAGCGTCGCGATGTGCCGCGGAGATTTTCGGCAGATACGGCTTGATGTTCAGCTTAAGGAGCTTCTTCAGTTCCTCGGCATGCTTGTAGGTGGCAGGCCGATTGTAACCATGGTCCACCCAAAGCACCGGCATGTCCGGCTGCACCTGGGCGCACAAGTGCAAAATCACCGCTTCGTAAGGGCGAAAATTCGTGGAGACAATGGCACGGCCTTTGGCGCGCGCCACCGCCCAGCGAACGATTTCCAACGGGGACTTGGAACGCAATTCCGCGTTGGCTTTTAAAATTTCATCCGGCGTCATTTTTTAAAAACGAGCTAAATACCTTAAAAGATAAGGTATTTTAGTCAAGGAGAATTGCCGGGCTTTAACTAAACGGCTTAAATTCCTTTGCGCCTTCGCATCTTTGCGTTAAATGTAGTATGTGAATTTTTTCGTTCAACGAAGTGATTTGCGGGACATTTACGACAAGGTGGTCGCGGGCGAGCGCATCTCCGAAAGCGACGCGCTGCGGCTGTTTGAGTCCAAAGACCTGAATGCCGTGGGAGCCATCGCCGATTTTGCGCGGCAGCGTAAGGTAGGCAACCATGCCAGCTACATCATCAACCGCTACATCAACTACTCGAACTACTGCATCCTTTCCTGTCAGTTTTGCTCGTTCGCACGCAAAAAACGCGACGCGGATGGTTTTCAGTTTACGACCGAGGAAATCGTCGGGAAAGCGCGCGAGGCGCTGAAAATCGGCATCACGGAACTGCACATCGTCGGCGGCCTGCACCCTTCCCTGCCCTTCAGCTATTACACCGACATGCTCCGGGCGTTGAAGAAACTGGATTCGCGCCTGCAACTCAAATGTTTTACCGCCATTGAAATTTTGCACCTAGCATGGCTCGCGAAAAAATCGGTTGAGCAAACGCTGGTTGAATTGAAGGACGCGGGGCTGGAATCGCTGACCGGCGGCGGCGCGGAAATTTTTCGCAAAGAAATCCGCAGCTCGATTGCCCGCGGCAAGGAATCGGCCGAGGAATATCTGGATGTCCATCGCAAGTGGCATCAGCTCGGCGGGCGCAGCACCTGCACGATGCTCTATGGCCACGTGGAAAGTCTGGCCGACCGCGTGGACCATTTGCGACAGTTGCGCGCGTTGCAGGACGAGACGCATGGCTTCTGCGGGTTTGTGCCGCTGGCTTACCAGCCCAAGGACAATGACATCCCGGTCGAGCATGCGCCGACGGGATTCGATTCACTGCGCACGATTGCCGTGAGCCGCATTTATCTGGACAACTTCGATCATATCACGGCCTATTGGGTCGGACTGGGGCTGAAGCTGGCGCAA
>JASHZU010000364.1 GCA_030042375.1 Verrucomicrobiia bacterium | reverse complement strand
CTATGAAGCGTGCGGCGGGCGACTTCCGAGTCGGCAATCTTGAGGCCGTAGGCTTTGTCGAGCGCGACGACGAGCTGGAGGGCATCCACGGAGTCGAGTCCGACGCTGCCGGGGCCAAAGAGCGGCTGGCTATCGCCGATTTCCTCGGGGCTGACCTGGAGCATGAGATTTTCCACCATGATCCGTTTGATGTCCTGCTTGAGCGCTGAGTTGTTGTCCATTAATTGATACGTGTTAAAAATCAGGAGTTGCCCCGGGGTTTTTCAACGAGAGACGCCAGTTTTTTTTCCGCCTGTTCCATGCTAGTTATCCCGGCTGATGCGGGAGCCGGGGTGGATTGAGGCGGCGGCAATGAGGGACTGGCAGGCGAGGGTGCCGACACCGGCGATGGCAAATGTTCGGAATATTTTGATGGTTCGGGATAGGCCAAACGCACCAGCAACCAGCCCTTAATCAGGACGAAAGCCACAACGAGGTTGAATGCCACCGGCAGGAAAGCATAGAAGAGATCACTTTTATTGGCGGCTTCGATTTCGTCTGAAGAAAGGAACTCGGTAATGCCATAGATACCGAGGTAAAGAAAATAAAGGCCAACCACCCGGACGGCCAGGCCAAAGATGTCTTTTGGTTTCATCTGCGTAACAACGCGTTGAACACACCCATACTAAATCGTGCGGCGCATGCGTTCAAGGATTTTGCTATCTCACACGGATTGGTTAGAGTTGCGCCGTTGCGCAAAATCGGGTTGGCTGTGGGGCGAAAGCATGAGCCGGCGCGCACTTTTTATATTGCTGATTGTTTTGGCGTTTGTTCCCAGCAGCCGGGCGCTGCCGCAACGGCTGGTGATTGCCATAGACGGCATCGCTTACCGGGATGTGAAAGCGCTGCAGGAGGGCGTTACCTACACCAACGTTTGGGGCATCGTGGAGCATCGCGAGGCGTTCACGGCGGCGGAAGGATATTTTCCGGTGAGCCGGATGGTGTCGACATTTCCCTCTACCAGTGATGTGGCGTGGACGGACATTTTTGGCAACCGGCCGCTGCCGGGCTACCAGCGGACGTTTTACAGCGTGGCGGCGAATTCGGAAATTTCCGTCAACGGCCTGACAAGCACGATGGAGCCCGAGCGCGAGATGAATTGGGAAATGGACAACAATTTTACGCGCTCGATGGGCTATATTTATTCCGTACATGTGTACGAACATGAGGTGCGGCAATGGATGTCGCAATTTTGGGACGAGGACAACACGAACGCCAATTTTTACGTTTACCTGCGTTCCACGGACGATGCGCAGCACATGGACCGGGACATTCTTTCGATGCTGGCAATGCTGGATCGGGACCTCCAGAAGATGCGCGCGCGTTATCAGGCCAAGGAAGGGCGCGACCTGGAAATCCTCATTGTCTCCGACCACGGCCACAACCACGCCGGACGCGGTGAGCGGGTGCCGATAAGGGCTTTCCTGGAAGATAATGGATATCAGATTACGACGTCGATAACGGACCCGAAAGATGTCGTGCTGCCGACGTCTGGCATCGAGGATTGGGTGGAAATCCATAGTGCGCCGGCGGAAACCGAAGCGCTGGCGGAAAAGCTGACACGTTTGCAAGGGGCGGACCTCGTGACAGCACGATTACCGGAACCGGCGAATTGTTTTCTGGTCCTCAATACCAACGACGACCAGGCGATCATCCACTGGAACCGGGCGAACAACACATTCCAATATTCGGTGGAGCGGGGCGATCCATTGCATTATTTGCTGGTGGTCGCGGACTTGAAGCGGAAAGGAAAGCTAGATGCGGATGGATATGCGACGGCGGAGGATTGGATGGAAGAAACAATGACGAACCATTATCCGGTGGCGCTGGAGCGTATCGCGCGCGGCCTGACCTGTGTGACGCTGAATCCGGCGACGATTCTCATTAGCCTGGACAACCGCTACGTGCATGCGGGATGGCTGGTCAACGCGGGCAGCCAGTTGGAGAGTTGCGGCAGTACGCATGGCGCGCTGGATGACATCAATTCGCTGGGAATTGTCCTGAGCAATTTTGCGCCCACGCATGACACGACCAGCAACCGCATGGCTGGATATTTTGATAATTTTTCAGGGCTGCGGAAATATCGCGAGTATGAAAACGGCGGCGAATGGGTGATGGGCGGGGAACAGGCCCAGACACGTATCCAGCGCGACCCTTTTGACCTGAATTATCAATCGTTGCCGGCACAGCAACTTTTTTTGCGGGTATGGTCGCCGGAATTGGCGGAGGCGGGGACGAGCGAGTCGCTGGACGGGGTGATTGGAAAAATCTCCGGGCTCCCGGACCCCGCGGTGGGCGTGGTGACGATGCAACCGCGCGTGGGCCATGAAATCCGCGTGACGTTTAAAACGCCGGTCTCGTTCCCGAAAAAAGTTTCTTACGAACGCATTTATCCCTGTCCCGAAAACCTGGGGCTGGAGCCGGATGCGCTTTACCAGCTTTCCGGATGGGTGCATGGTGAGGGCAGGGACGTTGGCCGGTTTGATCTGGTTTTTCGTACAGACGACCAAGGCCGGCCAGTAGCGTATTGAAGTTTCAATTTCGTACGGACGAAGGCTCGGAGGCGGTGAAAGTTTTCCCGGATTGGGCGCAAACCATTTGGGCGACTTCACGGCCAGAAAGCGCAGCCGAAGGCAAACCGCCGCCAGGAATGACCCAATGGCCGGCCATGAAAAAATTTTCCAGGCCGGGTAGCGTGTAACGTATGCGCCGTC
>JASHZU010000363.1 GCA_030042375.1 Verrucomicrobiia bacterium | reverse complement strand
ATTGCCGATACGCCGCCGACGAATGGAGTGTTGAAATTTTTTACCAACCTGGATGAATCCCTGATGGAACGGCTACAGCGCGAATTCAAAGACGTGCGTTTTGTCAAAGCTTTCAATTCCGCCGGGAACGCCTTCCTGGTCAATCCGCAATTCAAAGGCGGCAAACCAACGATGTTTATTTGCGGTAACGACGATGCCGCCAAAAAAGTCGTCAGCCAAATCCTCGACCAATTCGGCTGGGAAATCGCCGACATGGGCAAAGTCGAGGCCGCGCGCGCCATCGAGCCGCTGTGCATGCTACGGCTCATTCCTGGTTTTCTGGGTAACGAATGGAACCATGCCTTCAAGCTGCTGACCGCTTAAAACTCGTTGACATTTTTTCTTATTTGGGCTGAGTTTAACTATCGGGAAGCAGATGCCTATTCTTATCAAGAGTGCAACGAAAGAGCCGCCGGTATGGCGGGGGCGTTTGATTGCTTGCGGAATGTTCCTCATCTCTACCATGTTGCTTTTTTATACGGCGCGGGATTTGGAACAAGAGTATCGGCTTTATCAGCACGGTATTTACACGGAGGGCACGGCATTAAGATGGGCACGCGACAAATCCGGATATGACGTCTATTATAAATTCAATTATAATGGTGTTACGTACCAGGCCGTATCTGATGCAAAAGAATCGTGGCTAAACTCTGCAAAGTTCCCAACGACAATCCGGGTACACTTTCTTTCTCGAGACCCAAATATTAGCCGGCTTCCGGATGTGAGGAATTACTTTTATCTCTGGTTTAATATCGGTTTTTGCTGCTTCTTGTGCCTCGCCGCGTTTGCATTGGGCGTGACAGTGATCAGGGAATGCTATGAAATCCTGAAATCGAGAAAGGCAAAGCGCAAAGGAGCGCAGCCATGGCATTTACCGGCGTATCCCAAAGCCTGGCATTAATTCTCGACCGGTATTGGGGAAAATCGTGCATCGCGCTGCAGAATTTGATACAAGTATCCGCTCAAAAATCCGTCTGAATGACGAACTCGGGACCAAGCCATCTTTTTATCAGTTGCGCTGCTGAAGATTTCCCGCTGGCGCAATGGCTGGCAGGCAAACTCACCGCGCGGGGCCATGCCGTATGGTTCGATAAAATGAAGTCCCTCGCCGGCGAGCATTGGCCGCATAACATCAATGATATCATCAAAGAACGCACCTTCCGCGTGCTCGCCTTGATTTCGCAGGATTCTTTGCGGAAAAAGAAGCCCAACGCCGAGCGCACTCTCGCCCAACGCATCGGGCGTCAGCAGAAGATTGCCGACTTCCTCATTCCGCTGATCGCGGATAACAGCGAATCGCACGGCCTGGCCGATGCCGCCTTTCAAATTTCTTTCGCCAACGGCTGGGCAGACGGTTGGAAGGCACTCGTCAGAAAGCTCGATTCCATCAAGGCCCCCTGCCCTTTGAAAAATGGCGCGGCGTTGGCCGCTTCCAGCTTTCCGCGCGGCGATGATTTGATCAGCGATGTCACCGAGACCGTTCACGCCAATATCATCCGCGTTAAATCGTTTCCCACTGTCCTGCGTGTTTTTCAGGCCGCCGATGGCCTGGACACCCGGGAACGTGAAGTGCTCGAGCGCGCCTGGACATTTTATGAGGTCTCGCGGGATGCCATTGTGGCTCTCATCCCGCCGCCACCGGAGTTCAGCGATGCCATCCAGCCCACGCACGAGCAATTGCTCTGGGCCGAGCCGGGCACATTTCATAACGTCCATGTCCGCGACATCGCCGGCCGGCTCATTCTCAAGGCCCTCGCGCGTCGCCTCCTCCACGCCGGTTGCCTGAAACATCCGCATCCCCGCTTCCGCGAAACCTATTACCTGCCCGAAAATTTTGCCGGGGACGGCCAGCTTGCTTTCACCGGCTTCGATGGAAAGAAAAATCATCTGCCCATTCGCAGCAAAATCACCTTTCGCCGCTCCGGCGGCGTTGCCGAAATCAATTTTCATCACTTTGCCGTGCGCCTTCAACCTGCCCGCGGCCTCGACAAGGACTTTCACGTGCAATTGACGCCCACGCTCGTGTTCTTCGACGAGAGCGGCCAGCCCATTCCCGATGACAAAAGCCTGCTCTCGCGCGTGCGCCGCGTGACCAAAACCTGGGACAACGAACAATGGCTGAACCGCCTGCTCGCCGCCGCGCAAATCCTGAATAGCGCGCCGCCCGCGGGCGTGAACGATCCGTTGATGGAACCCGGTCTCCTCGCCCTGCCCTCCCCGCGCCGCCTGGATGAAGCAATCCTGGACGGAACACACGAACATCAAGAACCGCCGGAGGAACTCGCCCTCGACGAACCGGAAACGGAGGACGGCAATGAATAGCCTCGCCGTCTTCAACGAGCCGCAACTTGAGTTTGCCAATGGCGGTCGGCTGGAACATCCACGCGACGGCCTGACGCTGTTCGGCCCGGCGGATTCTAAAGACGCCGGGAAACCGCTTTCTTACGCCGTCATTGGCACGAAGAACGGCGTCGCCGCTTTTCATGATTTTGTGCGGACGATGAACCGGCCCGTTTTGACCGATGACTATCTCGATGAAATCCTTTGGCCGCATTTTCCCGGTTTCGAGGAAGCATTTCACGCCCGCCTTCCCGCCGAACCGGCCTGGGTTTCGGAGTTGGACGCGCTCGCCCTTAAAGATGCCGCCACCGAGCGTGATGATCACAAACGCGTCTTCGGCGTGACATCGCTTTATCTGGGCGGGATGGCCGCTGCTAAGGAGACGAAACAGGCACTCTCCTTTTTTGTCATTGTCGTGCCGGATTTTATTTTTATGACGTGCCGGCCGCTGTCGCGCTTCCAGGGCGGCCACGGCCAGCGCATCGGCAAGCGCGAGCAACGCCTGCGCGCCCAAATTCTCGATTTCTTCGAGACCTACGAGCCGGAGCAATACGCGTGGTCGCTCGATTTCCGCTGCCAAATCAAAGCGCGCGCGATGGAACTGGGCGTGCCCATCCAAATCATCCGCGAATCCACCCTGCGCCTGCCGGTGGCCGAACGGCGCGGCGGCGGTGGCCGCCAGCTCACGCCCCTCTCTGACCGCGCCTGGAACCTTTCTACCGCGCTCTATTACAAGTCTGGTGGCATTCCGTGGAA
>JASHZU010000362.1 GCA_030042375.1 Verrucomicrobiia bacterium | reverse complement strand
ACCGGAGGGAAAGATCTGGCCCAGTTCGCTGGCGACGTCGTTGGGATTGGCATATTGGAGGGGAAACACACGGATTTCAGTTTCGCCCGCCGCGCTGGAATCAATGGCGGCAATGATTTCAACCAGGTGCCGGATGTTTGCCTGCGTGTCAGTAATCACAATGGAATTGCCCGCCTGGTTGGCCACAATGGTGGCCTGCGGCGAGACGAACGACGCCAAATCAGAAACCAATTGGCTCGCGTCCACGTACCGGACGGGAATGATTTGCGTGACCATTTCGTCATTGGCGGGGATGGCGTTAGGGTCATTGCCGATCTGGACGGGAATATTGCGCAATCTGGCATCGGCTTGGTTCATGATAGTGAGTGTGCGCCCGGTGCGGATAGCCGCATAGCCGTTTTGGTTGAGGACGGAATTAAGCAAGTCCACAGCTTCCGTGCGCGTCATGGGATGGCTGCTGATGACGCTGACCGTGCCGCGCACCTCCGTGTCCATCACGATGATGAATCCCGCGGCATCGCTCAAATAATTCAGGACTTCATTGAGCGGGACGTCGTCAAAATTCAGGCGCAGGTTGGCCGGTTCCGCATCTGCCGATGAAGCATAGGCGTTTTGCGCATTCACGACCGAATTGGAAAACGCCGATGGGGTTTCGACAGCGGCCTGCGTAGTTGCGCCGGAGTTAAAATGGATGGGCGCGGACGGCTCTGTGGGAACGGACGTAGCCTCTTGTCCGGCCGGCACACTTTGGCCCGGCGCGCTCTGGTCTGGCGCAGTTTGATCCGGCGGGGGCATGTCCGGCGGTGTAGATCCGTCCGGCGCTTGCATGGGCGGAGGACCGCCGGGTGCACCATCATCACTGTTTTGCGCTGCAGCCGGGAGCAGAAGCCCAGCCGCGCACACGGCCATTATTCTGAGGATCCATTTTTTCATTTTTGTTCTTCCTGTTGTCGTTGTTCCATTAATCGTTTTAAGACATCGTTGGGCGCGTTGTCCGGGGTCATGGTCGCCCCGGACGATTCATCGGTATTTCCATTTCCAGTATTTCCGGTTCCGGTATCAGTTTCAGTTGAAGGCGTAAGGCTCCAATCGCCGGGCTGGGCCAATTCCCAACCATCGCCGGACTGCCGCATGGCAGCGCCGACTTTCAAATCAATGACCTTGTCCGCAGCGAGCAATTGTGCGCCGTCAAACGTGATATTAGTCACGGTATAGCCGGCAATGGTCCCGCCATCCTGGACGGCCTTTTGATATTCGCCGCTCGTGCCGTTAAAAAACGCGTACATGCCTTTGCGATAACTCATCGTGCCGGCCAGGGCAAAAGTGGGCGCGCCCTCCTGCCTCGGCGGCCGGGGGCCGGGGCCATGTGGATAACGATTGGGATCAAAAATATTCCGCTGCACAATGACCTGGAACGATGAATAGTCAGTTGAGTTCGAGTCGTCCGTGGATTGCGCATTGGCGAGGAAAGCCGCCGCCAGGACGAAACCGGCCGTCCAGGGCAGCGTTGTCGCCAATCGGCTTTTCAAAATTTTCGCTGGAGATGGGAGGTTCATGGTTGTGGTGCGATGAGGGCGAGGCCGCTGAGTTCAAGGCCGAGGTTCAATTGTTGGCCCCGGTCATCGGTGGCCGTGAGTTCGACCGAGGCGAGCTGGACCGCCATAGGGTCACTTTCAATCTCATATAAAAAGCGGCTGAGCGTCCCGAGGTCGCCGGAAGCTTCCACCCGGCAATCGAGGGTGGAATAATTATTCTGGTCATCGCCCTGGTCGGGCTGCCATTCAGGCGTGACGCTGCTGACATTGATGCCGCTGTCGCCAGCCCAATTCGCGAGCGACTTAAGCATCTGCGATTCGGCCTGGGAGGCATCGTTGGGCAGCGCGTTGGTGCGCATGTTAGACCACTCATCACGAATGACCGCTTCGCGGCGGACGAGCATTCTGCCCTGGCTGACTTCCTGGCGTAATTCCTTAATCGTATCCTGGCGGGACTGCCACCACTTGACCATCGGCCCGTAAATCAAAAGGTTGCCGATGTAAAGCGCCAGGGCGCTAAGCGTTAATATCAGTAAAAACTGCTGGCGATTTTGAATTTTCATTGTTGTCCTCCCTGGGCCCCATTGGCATTGCCCCATTGAAAGTCGAAAGTGAATTCCATCGGCGATGCGCCGCGAATTTGCTCTACCGTCACGCTGACGCCCGGGATTGCGCGCAATTGGTTGAGCGTTTGCAAAAGGGCGCTGCCATCCGTGGCCGTGCCGGAACAAGTCACGGTGTTGCCGTTGTGGATGGCAATGGACTTGGCCGTAACCACGCCGCTCTCGGGAAAGGCCAGTGTCAGTTGCCGCAAAATTGTCAGCGCGCGAAACGAGGTGTCATACCACGCCTGATAGTGCTGGATTTTGTCCTGCAAGGCCGTCAAATCCTCCACTTTGTCCGACATCCCGTTCCATTGCGCGCGCAGGGTGACCAATTCGATTTCCTGGAATAAAAATAATCCGCACACAATGGCGACGACGGCCGCAGCCGCCAGGCCCGCGCTGCGAAATTTGCCGGAGGTATATTTGGCGGCGAACTGCTCCAAGATCGTTGGGCGGGGCGGCAGGAATTCAAACACACGCGGTTGCCCGGCCAAAAAGCGCGCGGCCAGGCTGAAGGCCGCCGAAACCGGGGCGTCCGCAGGAATTTCCACGCCGAATTCGCCGGGTGTATAAGCCTTAACCACTTCTACGTTCAAGCCCATCGGCTCAAAGGCCAGTTCCATTTCGTCTGCCAATTGGCGGGCCAATTCGTTCGGGCCAAAAATGCGGATGTGGCGGACAGCGGCGCGCAATTCCGCAGGCAATTGTCCCAGGGTAATGCGCGCTTCACGCGCCACAGCATTAGCGTGCAAGGTACGGCGGCTGCCTTCGTTTTCCACCGCGCCTTCGAAGGCGCGCAACGCGGCCACGCCACCGTTGCAGGTGACCTGCAAGCCGACGCTGGTTTCGCCGATGGCCAGGGCCATGACGCCGCTGTCTTTTTTGTTGTCCGGCAATTGCAGCGCCGTCAGGCCAATGGAAAAACTGACGGGTTTTAATTTGGCCGCCGTCAGGACCTGGATGAGCGGCTCGATTTGCGCCTTGGAAATGCCCGCGAACGTGACGTGCTTTTTATCGCCAGCCAAAGTGCAGCGCGAATCGGCCAACTGCAGGGTCGAGATGTCCCAATGGAAATTGCGCTCGGCTTCGAGTTGCAACAGGCTGGCGGCATCGGCCTCCGGCAATGGCGGCAGTTCGGTGGCCGCCGTCAGCACCCACTTCAGGGGCAGGCAGACGACGCAATGGCGTTCGCGCACATCTGCGGCCTCGAGATGGTTCCGGATTTCGCGGCCCACCAGTTCCGGCGCGGCGGTCAGGGGATCCAGCGAAAGCGTGGCGGAAAAAGTCTGCAACACGCGCAACGAACCGTTATTCCGTCGCAAGACGACGCCCTCCAGCCGGCTGCCATCGAGCGACAACCCCAGCATGCTGGTCAGCCGTTTGCGTTTCCCAAAATTGATTTTCAAAACATTGTTCATTTTCTTTTAACCACGAAACACACTAAATACGCGAAAAAATTCATAAAACGATTCGTTCATATTCTAGTTTGGGGTAATGGCTGAAATTAACCAGCAACCCGAGTTTCATCTTTGCCGCGCGAAGATAATTCTGAAGCTGCGCGCGATGTTCATCCGCTAAAGCAGTAACTGCTTTCAACTCCAACACAATTTTCTCATAACAAGTAAAGTCCGGCTTAAATTTGCTTTTTAGCGGACGGCCTTTATAGGTGAGTGAAAGCTCGGGCTGAATCATGAAAGGAACCTTTCGTTCCCCCAATTCGAGCTCCAGACATTCGTGATAAACGGATTCGACAAATCCAGCGCCCTTCTCTTTATAAACCTCAAAACACGCCCCAATGATCTCGAAGCTTTCAATCTTGTAGATAATATCGGCCATATAAAAAATTGTTTTCGTGTGGTTCGTGTATTTCGTGGTTAATTCTGCTGCGTTGCGTTCACGACCCAGGTCTGGCGGGCTTTGTCCCCGAGGGCCCAGCCGAGCGAGGACAAATCCTGCCGATAAATGATTTGCGGCGTGCCGCCGTTGCTGGTGTCGAAAATAAACCGGACACGGCGGTAACCGCGGCCATTGGGGCCGACGGCGGCGATGTCCGCCATAAACTGATAGCTGTGCGCCGTGACGTAATCACCCGTTTGCAGTGCACGAATGACCGGGCTGGTGGTGCCGAGCGCATCCACAATCCAGGCCACCGAATTGAGGTCATCCGGGTTTTGCTGACGATAATTCAAAACGGTTTCGGCCGCGCTCTCCGCCGTGCCTTCGTCAACGCCCCGTGTGCTGCCAATGCCGGTGAACAGCGCCGCCAGGACGGTCGAACCGGCGGTGTTAATGTTGACGCGGCCATGGATGTACGTGTTCGTTTTGGTGGTCACGTCGGAATAAATTTTTTCAAAATCGGAAGTGCTCATCCCGTGGTTCTTGCAAAAGACGCAAAAATCCAGGATGCCGTTGAAGGTATCGCCAGCGCCTCCTCCGGTCGGATGCGTGTAAGTGTGGATGGCATTGGCCAGAGTTTCCGCGTTGGCCACGCCGGCTCCATTCAGGAGTGTTTGCAACTGCTCGTTGCCTGCAGTATTGACGTTGGTCAGCAATGTCCCGCCGGCGCTGAAATTCGGTTCACGCGTGTAAACGGTAAAATATTCCAACAGGCCCGGCTCGACCTCGCCGCTATTACCGTTGGCGCTGGCCGCTTCATCGGCGTCAAGGACGCCGTTGAGATTCAAGTCGTTGCCGAACAAAAGGTCCATCGTGGCGCCGTCCAACAGCCGCAATTCATCCACCGTTTCAAACGCTGCGTTTTTGTCGTTGTAACCCAATCCGGTATAACTGATTCCAAAGAGCCCTTCGTCGTTGGTGCTGCGCCAATCCAAAATGGCTTCGGTAAAATCCTCCGTCATATTCGGCAGGTTCATCAGGGTATTGGAAGTGACATTGTTTAAATTCAGCTTGGACGCTTCATCAATGATGCCGAAGTACGGGTCCTGGGCCGTCGTTCCCGTTGATGCCGTTTCTGTCGGGTCGCGGCCAATGAGCCAGAAATGCGCGTCGCCCACGGGCACGGCTTCGCAGGAAAACTGGGTGTTCTGCGGCACGGCGCCGTTCGTGGAATAAGTATAGAGCACATAACTGACGTAACGCGCCGCGCCTTCGATGGCCTGCTCGGTGGCCATGCCGGAAACGCGATTGTCCGAGGCGCGCAATTCGTAAGTCATGGAATTGGCGAAATAGAGCGCGATGCTGATCAGGCCGATGGCAATCCAAAGCACGACCACCAGCACCGAAGCGTTTTGGCTTCGCCGCCAGCTCATCAAATTGGATAGGCGCAGGTTCATTCAGTTCCTGTCTCGCTCGTGCTGAGGAT
>JASHZU010000361.1 GCA_030042375.1 Verrucomicrobiia bacterium | reverse complement strand
AATTCGAAACTTGGGCCGTCCTCGTCCATCTTATGAGCGCTTTCGATATCCTCTCGGGTTGATCCCATTGTGAAGTCTCCTCCGTGGATAAGTTGCATTATTGAGCCATCCGTGGGGTTGATGAATCGCTCCGGCCATGTGACAGCTGAGTGAGAACGGTTTGTGAGAGGGGACGCCGATTGTACCATGTCGCGATGTTTCAGAATGCGATTTAGGATTGTCATATTTTCCCCCTTAATTCCGGTTGCATATCTGGAGAGTTTGCCAAACACGTTCCAGTGCGCAGACCCTTGACTAGTTGTCGTTTGATGTGTTCATCCAAATTCAAAAATTCAAATGCCCGCACGGTTTCTTCAATGTCATACGCCACCCGGCGCAGAGTCACTTCCCCATCCTGCCAAACCGCATACGCTGCACGTGGGTCACCGTCGGCTGGCATTCCCACGCTACCGGGGTTCACGACCACCGTGCCATAAAGTTTCGCTTGCATCGCCACGTGCGAGTCCGCTAGGAAAAGGAAATCGGGATGGCCCACCATAACGAACAGCTTGTCCGACACGCCTGTCAGGATGATGTCAGTGTGCATTCGTGTATATTCTGAAACATGCCAGTTGCTTTCGTTGTGGCGTTGAGCAAATTCGGAATTGAACGGATGATTTGAAACCGAGTGGCAGGCAAAGCAGGAAAAGTTTTGCCAGTGAAAAGTCTGCAATGGTTCAAGTCCTGCAAGAAACTCTTTCATCTTGGTTGCTGGAAACGAACTTGTAGCCACTTTCATTGCAATAGCAAAAGGCCGGTTGGCTGGTGCGCAGTGTGGTTCAATACCCCGAGCAAAGGCTCGGTCATGATTGCCTTGGATGACACGAGCTGGCAGGCTCAGCTTCATCGCCCAAGCGATGCATTCGACTGGTTGCGGGCCGTAGTTTACTAGATCACCGAGGCAAAGAATCTGGTCGACATTGGGCTCAGCGGCCAATAGCGCCTGGAGCGCAGGCCAGTTGCCGTGAATGTCGGAAAGGATGAGGCACTTCATGCGATCCTCCTTTCCCGGAAGGTTGAACCGACAAGCACGATGACGGTTGATGAAAATGCGGGGAAGAACTCTTCGGCTGGAAGAATTGCACCACGACTCTCGGATACCATAAGTATCTTCATAACTCACTACACGACAGACGTTGTCTTTTCGGTAGGAATTATTAGCCGCGAGGCGCTTCCCTCTGATAACCATCAGAGGAGGCAAATTCCATTGCCTAACAAAACTTACCACTATCTACTCATAAATCAAGCCGCTCAGTTTCGGGACGGTTTTCCGTGTCTGCTTCCGTTATAGCCTGTCGAATCAGTTTCATCAGGCTGGCATAACTCTCGACGGCTTGGAATTGAGAGAATTGCTTTTTTATAGTGTCCGGAGCACGAAAAAGAACACCGACGTTGGCGGCCAGTAGCATAGCTATGTCGTTAAAAGAATCGCCAGTTGCGATAACGGAATAGTTCATATGCCTGAATGCGGTCACGGCTTCCCGTTTGTGCTCTGCAATCCGAAGGCGATAATTCATAATGCGGTCATCTTCCACCGTCAGCCGATGACAGAGCAGCGTCGGCCAACCAAGTTGACGTAGTAATGGCCGGGCGAATTGCTCGAACGTGTCGGACAAAACAATGACCTGCTCGATTGAGCGCAGTTCATCGAGAAATTCTTTCGCACCGTCTAGTGGGCGCAATTCGGCGATGACTTTTTGAATGTCAGGAAGCTTCAAACGATGATGGTCCAAAATGGCCAAGCGACCGCGCATCAACTTGTTGAAGTCCGGCTCGTCTCTCGTCGTTTGGCGCAACTCCGGGATGCCAGTTTTTTCGGCGACGGCAATCCAGATTTCAAGCGTCAATACGCCTTCCAAATCCAAAGCCACGATTGATTGTTCCATGCGATGTTTGATTTGTTCAACAATTGAGCGGAATGTCACAGGCGCAGCGAATGCCGGTGTAGTGAATGTTTACCATCGCTGCGTCATTGCCGCGCCGGTGCGCACAGCGGAAGCGAATTTTCTGCCAGCCGACGCACGTGCCGCCGCGCACCACTCGGGCCGTTCCATTCGGCCGTGTCAACAGGTCGCCGGCCGCGTAGCGACGATAAATATCCCACTGATACGGCTCGGCGCACCATTCATCCACGTTGCCGGCCATTTGCAGGATTCCATAAGGTGACCGGCCCGCCGGATAAGCGTCCACTGGCGCGGTCGTTGCGCCATTCCGGGCTGTGTTGTGCCATCGCAAAAAATCGTCGTGCCACTCATTGCCCCAGGGATAGAGCCGCCCATCTTCGCCGCGAGCGGCTTTTTCCCATTCCAACTCCGTCGGCAGGCGTAATCCCGCCCACCGACAGTAGGCGTCTGCACCAAACCATGAAACATGGATCACCGGACGGTTTTCAAACCCGTTCACGACGCGATAAATTTCTTTTTTATCAACAGCAACCTGGATTTGTTCCAACGAAGGTGCCCAAAGCTTGAGTTGTTCAGGAGGCGGGCACGCAATATTAAGGAATTTGGCGAATTGTTCATTGGTCACCGTACATTCGCTGAGATAAAAACCTGGTAAAGACGGATGATACTGCGGCAGCTCATCCAAGAGAGAGAACTCTTGTCCGCCGATGTCCAAGAGGCGTGCCGCTTCAATTTGCTCAGGTGTCGATCCCATGATGAACCCGCCCGCCGGAATCAGTCGCATCACCGAATAGTCGACGGGGTTAGTCCACGCCTGAAGCAAACTCTGCTCGCCACTGGCAACGTCCTGATGATTGCCTTCGAAAGTCGAGTCGCTCGGTCCCACCATCGGTCGGCATTCAAATATGTTTGTTGTCGCCTTCATCTTTAACCGTGTAACCGGATTCCTGCCGCTGAATGTTCACGCGGTGCTTTTTAACGTACGCCTCGAAGACCTCATCGGCGCTTAGTTGCAGAACCTGGGCGGCAGAAATAACAAAATGAAAGAGATCAATGATTTCCACCCGTGCATTTTGCCGGTCGAAGGTTTGGTAGTTCGCCCACCACTTCCAGGGGATGCAATCGGTCAATTCGCAAACTTCCTGTTGCATCGCCCGGCAATAGTTCAAAATCCATTGGGGGCGCTCTTTTTCCGTCATCGTGTCAAC
>JASHZU010000360.1 GCA_030042375.1 Verrucomicrobiia bacterium | reverse complement strand
AAACGCCTCACTGCGGGCGTGCGGATCCAACATATGTCCAATGCGCATATCGCTAACCCCAACCCTGGGTTGAATATGCTGATGTTCTCAGCGAGCTACGGTTTCTGATTCGAAGTCAGCGCGAGTTACGGCGTCGTGGCTAAGAGAGCGATAAAAAAAGGGGCGCTGTCGCCAGCGCCCCGAAGGTTATGATATCGCAATCCTACTGCTGGGCAGAGGAAGGAGGTGTGTTGGTATCGGTGTTGGACGATTCCGATTTTTTATGTTTGCCGCCTTTTTTACCGAAGCGCACTTTCGTGACGTCGAGTTTGCCATCGTCGCCTGTGGTATAGCTGCCGCGGGCGGTTTCGCCCACGGTGGCGTCGGCGATTGTAGCAGGCTGGCCGTTCTTGGTCAGTTGGCTGTCGCTGGTCACGACAAAGGTCTGGTCGCCCACCGTGAAGGTCATTGCGTTCGTGTCCACGGCAGTAATCGGGCCGTTGAATTTCAGCTTGGATGATTGGCCGGACGGGGGCGCCGGTGTGGTCGTGTCATCCGCACGGGACGACATAGCCAGCGCGGTCACCGCTGCGGCAACCAGGGTAATTAGGGTCAATTTAAGCAGTCTTTTATTCATATTAGGTTGAATTGTTACGGTTATCGCTGTGCTAGATGATATGCCACGGGTTTTGGTTACATAAAATAGTTTCCGGCATCCGTTATTTTCCATCGAGACAATCGATCATAGATGAAGAAAGACAGCGTACAAGGTTGTGCCAGCGTTTTTGAAACCGCTCCGCGAAGCCATTGCGCAAACCGCCCAGACCGCCTAGCCTGTTTGCCATGAAGCCTTCGCTATGGCGCCCGGCAACGATCGCATCGCTCCTGATTTTTGCGGCGCTGTCCGTGGCGATGGCCGATGAACCCCAACGACCGCACATCACGGGCATTTCCCATATCGCGCTCTATGTCCACGACATGAACAAGACGCTGGCGTTTTACAAGGATTTCCTGGGCTTTGACCAGCCTTATTCTCTCACCAATAAAGACGGCACGATCCATTTGACGTGGATCAAAATCAACGATCGCCAAAGCATCGAGCTTTTTCCTGAAACCAATTCGGCCAGCGACCGGCTCTATCACGTGGCGTTCGAAACCGATGATGCCGTGGGCATGCGCGATTACCTGGCCGCCCATGGCGTGAAGGTCCCGGATAAAGTCCCCAAGGGTAAAATCGGCAATCTCAATTACTTCATCAAGGATCCGGATGGGCATATCGTGGAAATCGTCCAATACGAGCCGGACGGTTGGACGATGTTGAATCAGGGCAAGTTCATGCCCGATACCCGCATCTCGACCAACATGCCGCATATGGGAATTTTGGTGAGTGACGTAGATGCGTCAAAAAAATTTTACGAAGGCATCCTGGGCTTCCATGAAATTTGGCGCGGCGCCAAAAATCCCGCGGTTTTGAATTGGATCCATGAGCAAATCCCTGATGGGAAAGATTATATTGAATTCATGCTCTATACGGATTTGCCGCCTCCGAACAACCGCGGCAAATATCATCACCTTTGCCTCGAGGTGCCCGATGTGGCCAAGGCCAAAGCGATCCTGGAAGCACGCGCATCGCGGATTGGCTATGACAAACCGATGGAAATCCAAATCGGCGTCAACCGCAAACGCCAGTTGAATCTCTACGACCCCGATGGAACCCGGGTCGAACTCATGGAACCCACAACTATTGACGGAAAACCCGCCCCGCCCTCCAGCGCGCCGTTGCCCCAGCACCCGCCCCAGGCAGCCGCCCCCGGGCCTAGCTGAACCGTCGGCTATGTGCGCGGTGTTTTGAGCCAGATTTCGTCCTGAAGAGGTTGAAGTGCTTATTTCAAGTTTCGCGCTGCCTTGGTTGTCAGGAACCGACCGGGGCAGGTGGATTTACTCCCAGTTTAAAAATCTCGTCCTTTTGTATTCTCTTAACCGTTACTTCCACAAACAAGGTTCGATTGGACTGGAAAAATAGCGGGATTTGCGTGACCGGAATGGTAATTTCTCCGCTGCCTGTATTCGCAAAGGTCGCGTATCCGACTTCATTGTTGGAAATATCCGGCGAGGCAGTGAGGCTCAGTTGCAGTGGAACCCCGGCTGGCGCCGCACCCATCCTTTGCCGCAATAATGTGGTATCAATGAGGATGGCTCTGTATCCATTATCGTCCGTGTAGGGATGAACATCTTCGATGACTTCGCCATGAAAGAGGCTCTCCCAAAATGTGTCAGCAGCGGGGCCGTAGAATTCGAGAAAATAGTCCTGGACATGGACGCCAAACTGGTCTTTCACGAGCACGACCGTGTTTTGGTAACCCCAATAATATTGATCGCTAGCAGATTCACACGCGCTCATCACTGCTTGGGTAGCGGTTTGGAGACGGGTACAATACGCATTGAACCCCGCATCATCCACCTGAAGGCCGGCCACAAGCGCATCCATCATCGCCGTCTGGGCTGGGTCAGTAATTGTGGCGTGGTTTAATCCGTTAAGAATCAGGAATCCAACCGTGCCATTGATATTTTGGGGACCGGTAAAAGTAGGCGCATTCACGTCGCTAAGATCCACCTGCATTCTTGCCGCATTCAAATTTGCGGTGGAGACACGGACGGTCCCATCGGAACCGGGCTCATTGGCAGCTGCAGAAATGCCCGTGTACCCCGCATTTCCCACTAAAACGGTGCCGAGAATACGGCCTGGAGCAAAGTACGGGTCATTCACAAACAAATCCTTAGTTGCGAGCGTCCAAGTGTACGGGCTTGCCAACTCCAAACCTTTCAGGAGTAATGCGCCGACTTCAAAGGCTTTGGGCGAATTCCAGCCTTTAATGACCCGCCCAATAAATGAAGTGCCTTTATGTGCCAACGGCGAGCCGAAGTTTGCAGGGGCAAGCATCACGAGGTGCTTCACCGGGGTAAGTCCCGCGTCAAAAAATTCGGTCATCCAGTGACGAATGAGCAGTGCCCCAGTGCTGTGAGTAATCACGTCGACCGTGCGGGGATCACGAGGCAGCCCATACGCCGTCCACGCGACGTCCATCCGGGAAACCAAATCGTCATATGTGACCAAGTCGTCCAGGGAGAGCCATTCGGCCAAACTAATCACTGTCACCGGCTCCTGCAGGCGCTGGCTCAGAACTTTTTGGAGCGGGACGAATGAAGTGGCGTGGTCACTCCACCCATGAATAATCACCGTTGGCATCAGCTTCCTCCTTTTGCTTTGGTCGCGGCGTTATCGAAAAAATTCATGATCACATTCATCATTTGATGGATGGCGTCAGTTCCGCCGGCCAGTACCGCACCGGTGACGATAATGTCCGCGGCCGGAAACATCCAATTGGATGGGGGAACCGTTTCTACGATGGAGCCAAACGCACGGACGCCGGCCAGACTCACGAAAATGCTGATGATAAAACTAATACACATGGCCAGTTCCTTTGTTTCCGCCCGGTATTGCAGCAGACTAGTCTGTGCGGCATGAAGCGGATCCAAATACGGGAGCGAGCCCGGGGTGACCTTGGCCTGTGCATTAATCTTATCTTTCGCAGTGTTCACATCCTGTTGAAGCAAGTCTGCTTTGGCATCACGCAGCGTACTGACGATCACTTCCACAGCGCGCTCGATAAAAAGAGCAACGATAAAAAGCCATGTCAGGACGCCGAGGACAGAATCACGGGTGATAGGCTTAAATGTAACGATGCCCGGGGTATTTCCACTAACTACAATTACCAAGGCTCCGATAATTGCCAGGATAACAATCACAGCACTAATCCTGATTTTCATCTTGGCGACGTTTCATTATTTGCGGCCATATTTTGCCTGTGATTGAAAAGCAGATTTCGACCTGCAATAACAGCCTGATAAATTGAAAAACCAACCTTCCGACACAAAGTATCAAAACATTAATAAATGTCAACTATAAATTAAGCTTTTGGTTTAACCGCCTGTAATTTTCCTAAAAGAGGATATTGGCCCAGTGCGGGGATTTTCTTAGTTCTGCAATACCTCTATTTGGGTTGATGGTTGATGGCTGATGGTTGATGGCACCCGATGATTTTGTTGGCCGGCCCAAGCGGGCTTGTAATTAACGGCCGCTGGTGATTGAATTTAAACCGAAGGTAAAAATTAACTAAAAAAAGGAGCAATGATTATGATGACTCGACGACAAGCCTTGAAAAATACTGCCCTCGCCAGCGTCGCGCTTGCGGCGTTGCCGTCGGCAGTCGCCCAAACCAGTCCCGCAATACCTGCCCCGGCACCCACCGGCCCGTTCAAAGTGCCGCCGTTGCCTTACGCTTACGACGCGCTGGAACCCTACATTGACACGGAAACGATGCACATCCACCACGATAAACATCACGCCGCCTATGTGGCCAATCTCAACAAAGCGGTGGCGGATTATCCCGACGTGGCAAAAATGTCCATCGAGGACATCCTCAAAAACCTGGATGCGGTTCCTGAAAAAATCCGCACGGCGGTCCGCAACCAGGGCGGCGGCCATTACAACCATTCCCTGTTCTGGCTGATGCTTAAAAAGGACACGGGTGCTCCCCAAGGTGCGCTGGCCCCGGCCATTAACCAAAGTTTTGGCAGCTTTGACGCGTTTAAAGAGGAATGGACCAAAACTGCGACAGGTGTGTTCGGCAGCGGCTGGGCGTGGCTGGTTTTGGATGCCGACAAGCAATTGAAAATCGAGCCGACGCCCAACCAGGACGCA
>JASHZU010000359.1 GCA_030042375.1 Verrucomicrobiia bacterium | reverse complement strand
CGCAGGCGCAACAGCAAACCTGGCAAATCCACGAGTGGGGCACGTTTACCTCGCTCCAGGACGAATCCGGCCAAGCCCTTGGCGGCATCAACACGGACGACGAACCGGTGCCAAAGTTCGTTCATGGGTCAGTTCTTGCGATTCAACCACGCACTGATGTCGTAGTGGTCGGCGGCAAGGGCATTCCGTTCTGTCATCCGGGCGTCACGATGCGGCTGGAAACGCCCATCATCTACTTTCATCCGCCACCGGGAACCGCGGACGGACAGGAAGCGGACGTGAAGGTACAGTTTCGCGGCGGCTGGCTGACTGAGTTTTATCCCAATGCCGTGTCTGACGCGCCCGGGCAGACGCAAGGCAGTTTTCTATCCACTCCCCTAAGTTCGGATACGGTGGGAAATCTGGAGTGGGACAATTTGCAGATCGGCGGCGACTGGCCGCTGACCAATACGACTGCGCACGTCTGGACCTCGCCACGCGACGTGCAGGCGGCACGGGTGCATGCTGCCGGCGGCGAGAGCGAGAAATTTCTCTTCTATCGCGGAGTTGGGCATATGGATGCGCCGCTGAAAGTGTCCTACAACGGCGATGGCTCGGAACTATTGTTTCGCAGCCAGCTTGAGGACCTTGCCACCGATAAGCCGGCGGGGATTCACGCCATGTGGCTGGTGGATATCCGGCCGGATGGCAAAATCGCTTTCCGTTCGCTGGGGCCGGTTACCCTCACCCACGATTCCGCAGAGCTTTTATTTCGCACCCCGGCTTCTTTTGCGGAGGAGGAATACAGCACCGCCAATTTCGTTAAATTGAAAGATTCGCTGAAAGCCGTGCTGGTCTCTGAAGGACTCTTCAACGACGAAGCCCAGGCGCTATTGAAAACCTGGGAGGTGTCCTATTTCAAAAGCCCCGGGATGCGTGTCTTTTTCCTTTGCCCCCGCGCATGGACGGATTATTACCTGCCGCTGCAAATTTCCCTGCCCGCCCAGATCAATCGCGTGATGGTCGGGCGCATTGAACTGGTCACGCCGGAGCAGCGAGAAAAATTGCGGAAGCTGGCGGCATTCTCTCCGGCGGTGATTAATGAACAGGGGTTAAAATGGTCAGCGCTTTGGCACGCGTCACTCAACCACGCCCCGGAAACCTACCAAACCTATCTGGACCTTGGCCGGTTTAGAAACGCCCTGCTTCTGGATGAGGAGAAAAAGCGGCCGACCCCAGGCCTGGCTGATTTCCTGACGCTCTATCATCTCCGGCCCGATTTAATCAGCGAGCCGGTGACAGCTAAAAATTAGAAATCACCATGGGCACCAGGCTGGCGCTTTCGATAATGATTATGGCCACCGTTGCAGTTTCATCTTCGGCATTTGGCGCAAGCGCCACAGGCTCAGCCCGTGTCCAATCCGCGGAAAACGTCATCCTGCTGCACGGTTTGTGCCGCACCAGCCATTCGATGGTGAAAATGCAGCGCGCCCTCACGCAGGCCGGTTACACGGTCTGGAACGTGGATTATCCCTCGCGCACCGCGCCCATCCAAACGCTGGCCGATGATGCGATTGGCCGCGCCGTGGCCGTTTGCGAACAGCATGGCGCCACAAAGATTGATTTCGTCACCCACTCGCTTGGCGGCATCCTGGTGCGCAGCTATCTCTCGCGCCACAGCATCCCCGATTTAGGCCGCGTGGTCATGCTCGCTCCGCCGAACGGGGGCAGTGAAGTGGTGGACAAATTGGGCGGCCTTGCCCTTTTCAAATGGATCAATGGCCCTGCCGGAAATGAATTGGGCACGGACAAAAATTCCGTGCCGAACAAACTCGGTCCCGCCAGTTTTCCCGTGGGCATCATTGCCGGTGACCGCTCCATCAATTGGATTAACAGCCTCTTCTTCATTCCCGGGAGCAATGATGGAAAAGTTTCTGTGGAGCGCGCGCGGCTGGCAGGCATGAGCGATTTTACGGTCATCCACGCTACGCACACGTTCATCACGCGTAATCACGAAGCCATCCGGCAGACGCTTCAATTCCTGCGCACGGGAAAATTCTCGGCTTTGTCCGGTGTAACTAACGCTTCTTAACAATAGGCCAAAATCAAAAGCCCTCACCTCACCCTGACCCTCTCCCCTCCCATCAGATGGGAGCGGAGAGGGAACAGCGTTCGAACGCTAACCGCTTTCGCATATCCCGCTGCCGCAGGCCATGGAGAGAAATTTCTGTAATACTACACTAGAGCGCCGCGAGGATTTCCTGCGCGTGCTCTTCCGGCTTCACTTTGGGCCAGATTTTGCGGATGCGGCCGTCGCCGCCAATTAAAAACGTGATGCGCTTGGTGCCATTGAAGATGCGGCCCAGGAAACTTTTCTCGCCCCACACGCCATAGGCGTTCACAATTTTTTTGTCCTCATCCGCCAGCAAGGGAAACGGCAGCTTGAACTTTTCCACGAACTTGTCGTGCGACTTCGTAGAATCGGTGCTCACGCCCAGGACCACGGCCCCGCGCTTTTGGAATTCAGAAAAGTAATCGCGAAAGCCGCACGCTTCCTTCGTGCAGCCCGGGGTATCGTCTTTGGGATAAAAATAAAGAATGACGTTCTTGCCTTTAAAATCAGCCAGCGACGCCTTTCCACCACCGCTCGTCGCCGCCGAAAAATCCGGCGCCGCGTCGCCTTCCTTGAGCTTCAGTTCGGTTGCCATAACGTTGGGCTACATATTAAGCCCGTTTGGCCCATTGCAAACTAAATTCCCCCTCAACCCGGATTGCTCTTAGGCGTGGCTGAGCTGGACGGGTGCGCGCTGAGTTGCTTCGTCCCGTCAAAAATATATTGGAGGCAGGACACGCCTGTGAAAAACCCGGCGCCATAAATCAATCCCTCCCAGATGCGGCCTTGGCAAACGGAATCCCACCGAAGCAGGGTCCACACGATTGTGACCATTTGGAACACCGTGGCGATCTTGCCGGCGATTCGCGGTCGCACGGTGATTTTGCCCACGACCAGGAGGATCACCACCGCGCCGATGCCCTGGAGCAAATCGCGCCCGATAATGAGGCCCGTCAGCCAGAGTGGAATCTGCCGCAGGTACGGTTCATTGTTGAAACTCAGCAGCACGATGCCTGAGACCAGCAGCAGCTTGTCCGCGAGCGGGTCCAGGATTTTTCCCAGCTCGCTGATTTGTTTGTAATGCCGCGCGATGTATCCATCCACTCCATCCAGGATTGCCGTCGATGCGAAGAACAGGACGGCCAGCAGCCAATGGACCGGATTGCCCGTGCGAACGTAGTAGATGGTTTCAATCACAAAGAGCGGAATGAACCAAATCCGCACGATGGTGATTTTATTTGCCGTCGTCATTGG
>JASHZU010000358.1 GCA_030042375.1 Verrucomicrobiia bacterium | reverse complement strand
TGACCGGAAAAATTGGGATGATTTGGCCGAGACTGCGAAATGGTTGCGTGCGAATGCGGACGTCCCGGTGGATACCCATTGGATTGGCGGAGATCCTGGTAAAGGTGAAATTTATGTTTGGGCGTCATGGTCACCGTGCCAGGGCATCATCGTGCTGCGCAATCCTGATAACAAATCGTCGGATTTTGCGGTAGATGTGGCAAAACTTTTTGAACTGCCACACCGGGCACTGTGAAAACGTTGACGATATACAGTCCGTGGAAACAAGACTAGAACATGCCGTCCGTAAAACCGCAGGCTGGCAAAACGCGCACCATCACGCTTAAGCCCTTTGAAGTGCTTGTTTTGGAATCGGAATCGCTCAATTGAAGCACTTGTCCAAGACACTGCCACAGCTGCGTTTTCCATTGCTTGTTTATTTGGTCAATACATTCAATTCGGCAACACTGGCGAATGGATTGCCATTGACTTCAGACTTAATGACCAGGCGCAAAGTGCGAGTCGTAACTGGCTGGCTGAATCGCAACGTTTGGAGTTCGCTGGTATTTGGCCATTTTCCAGTGGCAATCCGCTTGTCGCCAGCGTAGACCTCATAGTCAGCTATGCGACCGTTTGCCATGTCCTGCCGGGGCAGATAGGTGATTCCCATCAAGGTAACGTCGTTAGGAAAGTCAATCTCCAGTTGATGCGGCATTGGCGTTGCGGTGGGTTCCCACCGACTGTGCCAGAAGGAGAGAGGATCGCCGTCCACGGCCAAGGCCGCTTCGTTTCCAGGCTCCTCGCTATCGGCATGAATTGTCGCGTGTAACCGTTCAAGGGTGGTCGGTTTGGAAATAAACAACTCATCCAGCATCTTGTCGTCGAGCTTTTGCGCAGGTTGAAACGCCGGTGATGCCACATAAGTATAAATGCTCCTGAGTAATTGGTTGGCCTCTGGATACTGCCCTGCAATGTCCGGCAAATCCATTGTGCAAACCAGTAGTTTGCCTTTGCCAACCTGTGCCTCAAACAGGTTGCCGAGGCTGTGGTTGCGGGCAAAATTGTCAACCACACGCACAATGGGCTGAAATCCCGCCGGCAGGTTGTCCAACATCAGTGTCCGCGAGTTGTTCAGCAAATTCCACCACTGCCAGTCGCTGTAAAACTCCGTCGGAAATTGTGCGAAAATCGGATTCTTTGGATCGCAAAGAATCCCGTTGGCATTTGGGTTTTGCGATGGAAACCAGACCGGGCTCCAAAACACCGGCAGAAACTGTCCTGGCAGGCTCATCTCGCGATTGGTTTTTTTCGGGAATAGCACAACCGTTTTTCCGTCCGCCAAAGCGGTCTTTGTTGATTCATCCCAATCATGGCTGATGACCACACCGGGCGGTGCTATCGCCTTTTGGGATGGATAAACCCAGATGTCCCAGTTGTTGGAGAACCTGCCCACTGAAACTGTCACCGTCAGCTTGCACGGCGCATCTGCCTTTGCCAGCGACGCGGTGAATGAACCTAGCGTTGTTAGTTTACCCGTCGGCACGGTCAACGTCGCCAATTTACCAGACGCCACCTTCCGGCCCTTTTGATCTTTGATCGTCCAGGTTGGCTGGACATTCACAAGGTCGGTGGGCCCGAAATGGGAAATGTCTACTGTCGCGTTGAAGGTCTCGCCCGTGGTATAGGTCCGCTTGGGCATCCGCAACAAAGGCACCGTTGGTCCACAAAACTCCCGCCAGGCTTCTGGTGTAATGAAACCTTTCGAGTCCCAAAATGCGTTTAGCGGCCCCACCAGCGCCGTGCCCTGGGTCGGATAATCTTCCAAAGAAAGAAGTGAAAAACCACCATAACCTGGCGTGCGCAAAAGGTTTTCAATCTCCTCTTTGTATAGCAATACCGCCTGCATCCCGCAGGCCGGCATAAATTGCGGTACCAGGTAAAGCAGGTGTTTTTTCTCCATATCGTCGCGTATTATCTCGTAATTTTTCAATCGCATTACCCCCGTCCATTTCTTCATTTCATTGAAGTCCGGGAAGAACATCCATTGGCCGACTTCGTGTCCCACCGACGGACGCTGATCGTCTTGATCAATGGCAGCCTGCACATCGTGCACAGTGCCGGGGCCATTGATACCTAGCCCGGTGGGTGTTTCGGTGAACTGACGATTGGTGGTTTTTTGTGCAGCTGATGCTGACGAATAAAGATGCCTTGGGTCACGTTGAATCAGCATATTCACCCAGCCCGTCAATAGCTTGTCCGGGCCGCCATATTCATTTCCGATCGTCATTGTACAAAACGATGGATGATTTCCATACATGTCCACCATTCGTTTTAACTCCGCTTCAACGAATGCGTCACGTGCTGGTTCAACCCCAGCATCATTGTCCGCCTGTGGACCTTCAACCTGAATCATAATCCCTTCTTCATCTGCCGCTGTGAACGCCGCCTCCGGTGGACACCACGAATGAAACCGGATATAATTCAATCCATATGACTTCATAATCCGGTAGATTCTCTGCCATGCTGCCACATCCGTCGGCGGATATCCCGTCAACGGCCATGTAGAGCTTTCCACAGTCCCGCGCAGAAATAATGGACGCCCGTTCATCGTAAACTGCGTCCCCTTCGTCGCCAGTTTCCTCATCCCAAAGGTGACCGTCCGGCTGTCTTCGCCTAATTTCACCGTAAACTTCTGAAGGTTTGGCGAAAATTCGTCCCACAGTTTTGCCCCGTTCATGTCCACATCCACTTCAGTTTGTCCCCCATTGCCATCCCATGTTGCTTCCGTCGTTTTTGTTCCGACCGTCAATATTCCCTGACCAGCCTGACCTGTCGCATTGCCAATCTTTACCATCACATGTGCCAATTTCTTGTCCACATCAGGATAGACCTCCACATCATCAATCCACACCGGCGGCGTGGCCTTTAACTCAATACGACCGATAATGCCGTTCATGTTGTCTGGCGTGCCGCCGAACAATACGGACACGAATCCACCGAGATTCAGCTTTACGGTATTGTCCACACAGATGGTAAGACGGTGTTTACCCGGCGTAAGGTTTGTCCCAAAATCATAAACGTGAGGCGCAATCAAACTATCCTGTGTGCCGAAGTACTTGCCGTCCAGCCAGACCTGCGTCACCCATCGGCAGCGTTCCAGAAATAGAGTAACACGCTTTCCTGCCCAATTCGGGGGAATCTCAATCTCGCGCTGATACCAAGCCGGTCCGGCGTAGTCGTACAATCGATAGGGGCCGGCCAATGTTGGCGAAGCGGTGTTTTTTGGACCAAGGCCGGCGTCATCCATCGTGCCAGGCAGTTTAATTTTTGCGCCACCAGCCAGAGGCGCGTCATACCATTTCTCGCTGTCTCCAGCCTTTTGAGCGTCAAGACGAAAGTTCCATTCTCCGGCCAACGATTGGGCCTCTTGCGCCTGGGCCTGGCCAGCCCATCCAATTATCAAAACCAGCCATATGGCCATACCCCAAATCGCTTTTAAGTCACGAAATCGCCGACAAACATTCTGCGCCGACAACGTAGTAATTGAAGATGATGTAATAATATTAAGTTGATTCATGCTTTGAATTCTCTTGGGCCGATTTATATCTAAAAATTTATAATCTTGTGAGGGATTCAAACGGGAGCTTAAATACAGCCAGTTCCATTTTGCTTCTTCTTTGAAAAGTTCAGGGCGGCAGTGCCAATCCGCTCGTATTCCCTTTCAATGAGGCAAGTGCCTGTCGTGCCGCAGTGTCGCCTTTGTGCGCGGCATCACGCAAACTCACGTAAAATTGCCAGGCTGCCTGCTGCAACGCTCTGAACTGCGCCGCAGATATTTGATTCTGTTGCTGCAACAATTGCTTATATCCTATATCCTGTAATGGCTGTAGCATAATGATTGGCCTGATCTGCTTCCCGAGTCTGGTCCCAGAGCGATTTGGTTTCAGGCGCGGCTGGTTTGAAAACTTTTCTGCTGTTCCGGAGCGGATTTGCCGCACCCTGCCCAATAAAGGCTGTTGCCGGCGCGGCTATGATCCAGCTCGCATGTTTCTTTCCTGGTTTAATTTTAATTTGTATCATGCACATTTTATTTCCAGCCATCGCGCGCTTTAAAATCCTGTCTGCGGCAATAAAAATAGCCGCAGGAGACGGGCTTGTCAAACAGTTTATCTCGTGATAATATTTACACATGTCTTAATGCGATTGCGGTTCTACAGGTACTTGATTCGCAAATTACACTTATGGAAATGACGCCAAAAACCGGGACACGTTCGAAAAAAGGCGGTGACATTTTTCAGAATAATCCGCCATGCTTGCTGTGGAATCGGCCGTCATTGGCAAGCGGGTGTTTCTTAAAGGCGCTATTGCCCGGGCAATGCTGGAATTGGTTTTGGGCTTGGAAAATTGTCCATGAGGGTCGGCGGATTGTCCATTTTTAAAATGGCAATAGTGCTCTACCTTCTGACCGGTTTGAACCTTTCCTGGTTAACAACCCGAAGGGTCTGGCCGAGAACCGCACGTCATAATTTCGTCGGTAATCTCTAAGTTCAACACATTAACGGTTCAAAAGGGTTCAGATGGTGCGGATGTCCGAAAGCGCGAAGTTTCATGGCGAGGAATGGTCCGGCTTCGCAGACGCGAACTGCCATTTTTTTAATGGTCTTCGGGGGGTTTTGCTTTGGTTGATTGCAGCCAAGACAGATAGTGCTCAGCGGAAATCAGAACGATTCACACACGCAGAAGCGGTCAATATGGCGTGGGCAGTTAGCAAAGCGGCAATTCATCGTGCCGAGCCCAATGCTTACCTTCTGATTTCGTTTTCCCATAGGGGGCAAAGGGGCGAGCAATACATTGACGCGCCGACCGGCGACATATAATGGAAAACTCGTTTCGCACGCACGGCACACATGAATGCGCTGACGGAAGCGACTAAAGTTTAAATGCCCCTGTGCTGTCCTCGACGAACGCGCGTGAAGCAGGGCGCAACGCGCATTGGTCGCGGCGGCCAAAAGTGCCAGCAGGATTGCCAGCAAACACCCCTTTTTACGTGTTAGTTCCAGTTAGCGTACAGTAGCTCCATTGTAGCGCCTGGGTAACGGCTTGACAGAAAACGCAGGTAATATATGTTCAAAACATCAGCGATGAAATAAACGCTTGATTTCGAGTGGTTTGTGGCAGGAATCGCCCAGCCGATTCCGCCCCCAGCCACCAACTTTAAGTGTTGGATTTTCAAAAGGTTAAGTGGGAGGAATGAAAAATTGCCAGTGAAATTGCCAGTGAACGGATAAAGCACAAAGAACAAGGTGCGTACAGTCCGGCTATTCGAGTCCTGTCGTGGGCACCACTTCAAATTTCCTTGTCCTGCTCATGTCATATAACGAGCTAATCTTTTGCTCGTCAATTTCCGGTTAATGTATAAGTTCGCGCGCATGAAAATTCCTGTTTCGCTTCGGGCGATTGCCTTAACTATCGGATTGGCATTCATCGGCAACCATGCCCTGTTCGCCCAGGGGGACGTTTCACAGTATCCCACTAATGCTGCGCTATTGCCGGGCAAAGGCCCGGCATCATCATGGAACCTCCTGCCTCTGGTTTGGGCGCAACGCCACGCCCAGTGGGCCAAAACCGCCACCCAGGACCATAACGGCGTTGTCTTTCTGGGGGATTCAATCACGCAAGGGTGGAATTCACTGGCACAGGATTTTCCGAATCTAAAAACCGTCAATCGCGGCATTGGCGGAGACACCACGCGCGGTGTTCTCTACCGCCTCGATGCTGATGTGCTTTTGCTGCACCCCAGGGCCATCGTGCTGCTCATTGGCACGAACGATCTCGGCAACGGCGCCGACCCGTCCGATGTAGCCGACAATATCAAAGCCATCTTAAAAGCCGTCCACCGCGAGTATCCGCGCGTGCCGGTCATCGTTTGCGAGGTTATGCCCAGCAGTGAAAAAAAACACCGTCCCCCCGATAAAATCGAAAAGCTTAACAAGCTGATTAAAAAAGATGTGCGATGGCGCTCCCACACCTACCTGTGCGATACATGGTCCATTTTTGCAGATGCCAATGGCGATGCTCCGCAGGATGAATTTCCCGATTTGCTGCATCCCAACGCCATGGGCTATGCAAAATGGACGGCGGCATTGAAGCCGATTTTCGCCAAACTGAATATCCAAACGGCGGAATGATTACCGTTTCTCCGCTAGAGGCAGGTTGGCATAGACTGCGACGGCCTGCGAACGCGAGCGCACGTGAAGTTTTTCGTAGATCCGCCGGATGTAGGTGTTGACCGTTTGGACGCTCAAGGCCAGCGAGTCGGCGATTTCCTTGTAAAGATAGCCCCGCGCCAGCAATTCGAGGACCTCCTGTTCGCGCGGCGAAAGCTCGGCCACACCGGGCATGGCTTCATGGCGAAACGATTGCACAACCTTGCGGGCGATGCTGCTGCTCATCGGCGAGCCGCCCACGTGCACGTCCCTCAACGCGGCCAGCAGCATAAGGCGCGGCGTCTGTTTCAGTAAATAGCCGCTGGCGCCCGCTGACAACGCCTTGAAAATATGATTGTCATCTTCATAAACCGTCAAGATCACGAATTGGGTCTGCGGCAAGACGGTTTTCATGCGGCGGATGCATTCGATCCCGTTCATGCCGGGCAGGTTGATGTCCACCAGCACTACGGACGGTTTCTTTTGTGGGAGCATTTCCAGCGCACTTTCGGCGTCGTCATGCTCGCTGACACAGTCAAAGCCATCCGAACGGCGAATCCAGTCTGCGAGGATTTCCCGCGCGGGCACGTCGTCCTCGATAATTGAAACCGTCACATTCATCGACGGTTTTATTTTATCCTGTTTCGACATAA
>JASHZU010000357.1 GCA_030042375.1 Verrucomicrobiia bacterium | reverse complement strand
GGATGCCTGGGCGCGTAAAAGGGCAGGGCGGTAAACTGGCACGATATCGGCTTGCGTTTAAACGCATTGAGAAACAGAAAATTACTGTTATAATAGGGCGACTTGATTTTGCATGAGCATTCTTCACTATATTTTCATCGGGCTGGAAGTAATCCTGCTTTTCAATCTGCTTATTGGCGTTCATGAATTGGGCCATTTTCTCGCCGCGAAATGGCGCGGCCTTAAAATCGAACGTTTTGCCATCTGGTTCGGCAAGCCCATCTGGAAAACAAAAATCGACGGCATTGAATACGCGTTGGGCTGGATTCCTGCCGGCGGCTACGTCGCGCTGCCACAAATGGTCACCATGGAAGCGATCGAAGGCAAAAGCGAGACGCCGGCCGAAGAATTGCCGAATGTTGCCCCGCTGGACAAAATCATTGTCGCTTTTGCCGGACCGTTATTCAGTTTTTTGCTCGCGGTTTTCTTTGCCTTTGTTGTCTGGCAAGTCGGCAGACCATCGACGGTAGGGGACAATACCACTCAGATCGGTTGGGTTGAAAAAGACGGTCCCGCGGCCAAAGCCGGGTTGCGCCCGGGCGATGTGATTTTGTCCGTTGACGGATTTCCGGTAAAAAATTTCCAGCCGACAGGTTACGTCTACGATAGCGTTAAGTGGCGCATCATCACGAGTACCGGTACTAACATTGCCGTCCGCTATACGCGCGATGGCAAAGAAATGCCCGTGGCTTATATTATTCCCACGAATGTCCCGACCATGTGGTATGAACGCAAATCGCTGCGGCAGATCTTCGTGGACGGGGCGAGTACTGCTACAATTTCACAAATCATCAGCAACAGCCCTGCCGACCGTGCCGGCTTGAAAAATGGCGATCAAATTATCGCGCTGGATGGCCAAAAAATTTATAGTCCCGATGCTATTGATTTCGCGCAAATGGCCATGAGCAACGGCCCGGTCAAGCCGATGATGCTGACCATCCGCCGCGGCGGCGACCAATTTGAAAAGACCATCGTGCCGGAGCTGCCGCTTCAGCCTACCAATGCTTTCCCGATGCTGGGGATTACGGAGTGGCAGGAAGACACCAATACCATGCTCGAGCATCCTACTCCGCTCGATCAAATCCAATCCAGCGTCAGCCAGATTTTTGCCACCGTCCAGGCCATTACTTCTCCCAAAAGCCACGTCGGCGTTCAGCAACTGGGCGGTGCGGTGATGATTGTCCGCGTTTATAGTAATTTATTCCAGGATGAGGACGGCTGGCGGCGTGTGTTGTGGTTCAGTGTGATTTTGAATGTGAATCTCGCGCTGCTCAACATGCTGCCCTTGCCTGTGCTGGATGGCGGCCATATCGTGCTTTCGTTGTTGGAATTCATCCGCCGCCGCCCGCTGAGTGCGCGAGTCCTGAATAATATTCAAAGTGGTTTTGCCGCGCTGATTATCGGCTTCATGCTTTATATCGCCTTTTTTGATACTGGCGATTGGTTGCGCAGCGCCCACGCCGACCACGAGGACCAAATCATTTTCCCGGCATCGTCGCCCAGCCAATATCCCGACAACGGGCACTCTGTTAATTTGGCCCCTGCCAATAAATAAAATGGCATCTTCTTGAGATTCCGGCTGGCGCAAAAAACGTTCGTGTTTTTCGCTTATTTCGTGGTAATATTCTGCCAGTGCGTTATTGCGAGTCTCCATTTTTTTATCAACGGCGAAGGACGCGTGAGATTGTCATTGGCGATCCTGCTCGCGGCGGTGTGATTATGGGCGGCGACCATCCGGTCGTGAAACAGTCCATGCTTACGTGCGATACCATGGACACCGCCGAATGCGTCCGCCAAACGCTTGAACTGGTCGCCGTCGGCTGCCAGTTGGTGCGCATCACCGCGCCGACGGTCAAAGACGCGGCGAACCTGCAAAATATCGTTCGCGAATTGCGCGCGCAAAACTGCCTTGTGCCCATCGTCGCCGACATTCATTTCAAGCCCGAGGCTGCCATGGAAGCGGTCAAGTGGGTGGAAGTCGTCCGCGTGAATCCAGGCAATTATGCTGACAAAAAGAAATTCGCCGTCAAAGAATACACGGATGAAGAGTATGCTGCCGAGCTGAAGCGCATTGAGGAGGCTTTCACTCCGCTGGTGCTCGAAGCGATAAAATTGAAGCGCTGTTTGCGCATCGGCACCAATCACGGTTCGTTGAGCGACCGCATCATGAACCGCTACGGCGATACGCCGCTGGGCATGGTGGAGAGCGCGCTGGAATTTGCCCGCATTTGCCGCAAGCATGATTTTCATAGCTTCAAGTTCTCCATGAAATCGTCCAACCCCAAGGTGATGATTGAATGTTATCGCCTGCTGGTTGCGCGATTGGATGAGCTCGGTTCGGATTGGAACTATCCCATCCATCTCGGCGTCACTGAAGCCGGCGAAGGCGAAGATGGCCGTATCAAAAGCGCCATCGGTATTGGCTCACTCCTTTGTGATGGCCTCGGCGATACGATCCGCGTTTCGCTTACGGAAGATTCACCGCGCGAAATTGAAGTCTGCACCGATTTGCTCGCGCAAATCCCGCTTCTGACGACGAAAGCGGAAAACAGCGCGGTCAAAATCGAAGCATCCTGGCCATTTGACCCCTTCCATTTCGAACGCCGCGAAACGCCGGAAATTGAGTTGGGCGATATCGTTCACTGCGGCGGCGAACAATTGATTCGTGTCGTCGTCACGCGTGCCACGTGGGACAAAGTCGCCCCCAAAATCCGTCCTAAAGACGATGTGAAGCCCGAAGCGGTCTATGAAGATTTGAACATCGCTGAAATTGATCCCACCCAGGATTTTGATGTCAATTGCGAGACGCAACTGGTCACGGTCAAAGATGGGGTAAAATTGCCGGCCATAGCTGCCTTTCGTTTGCTTGTGGCCAAATTGAAACGCCTCGGGCGCAACAATCCCATTTTACTGAAAGACTGCCTTGCCTTTGAACCAGTCCCGCTTGA
Source organism: Verrucomicrobiia bacterium (assembly GCA_030042375.1). Next base: position 839 of record JASHZU010000357.1, on the reverse strand, counting down.
ACCCAAAATCGCCTTGTTGCGCGCATCTGTGGTTATTGGTTCGTTGCTGGCGGATGGCATTGGCGATGCCATTTTAGTTCGCGGCGAATCCGGCGCGGGACAATCATTGCGGCTGGCCTACAATATTTTGCAGGCAGCCGGTTGCCGGTCTTTCAAGACCGATTACGTCGCCTGCCCGAGTTGTGGACGCACGCTCTTCAATCTCCAAACTGTTACCGCCCGCATCAAAGCGCGCACCGAGCATCTCAAGGGCGTGAAAATTGCCATCATGGGTTGTATCGTCAATGGCCCCGGTGAAATGGCCGATGCCGATTTCGGCTACGTCGGTGGTGCGCCGGGAAAAATCAATCTCTACGTCGGCAAAACGGCCATCAAATTCAATATCCCCGAAAATGAAGCGGTGGAGCGCCTCGTGGATTTGATTCGCGAGCATGGCAAATGGGTCGAGCCGGAAAATCAGGAACAAAAAGTCCCCCAGCCGGCTTGAAGACGCCGGGCCATTCACTGGCAGTGTTGCGCCCGGAGCGCGCGAACCGGATTTCAGGCCATGATGGTGGAGCGTAAATCTGTGTGAACCCCCAGGAATACAACAATTTTGCCGATGAGTTGGCCAAAAAAGCCGGCGTAGAAAATGGTTTGCACGCCTATTATTTGCTACACCACGACCGTTTTTGGCAGACGGCATCGCACTTTGGCCTGTGGAACCTGCATGGGAAAAAAATTCTCGAGATTGGCCCTTTCTTCAGTTACCTGCCGTTTGTTTTGAGCAAACAAGGCAACGACGTTTCCGTCCTGGAAGGAGACGATCCTGCTGTGTATCCGCTGCAAAGTCTTTACGC
>JASHZU010000045.1 GCA_030042375.1 Verrucomicrobiia bacterium | reverse complement strand
GGCATCGGTTTGGCGATTTACAATTTTCAGAGGTTCGGCAGTCCTTTTGAATTTGGTTGGCGTTATCAATTGACTAACTTTGATAATAACACGGTGCGGCAATTCAGTCCTCACTATCTTTGGGGCAATTTTATTTTCTATTTTGTTGATGGGCGCGCAGTCGCAGCTTCTGCCGTTCCCTATGGTTTTGGGCCGCCCGACAGTGGGATACTGTTAAATTATCCGATCGTGTGGTTTGCTCTCGCCGTGGCGCTTGTTTGGAAAAACTTACGATGGTTTGTAATCGCCTTGTTATTCCTTTTTGTCACGTGCGCTGTGACTATTTGCCTGTTTTATGGCGGGGAAACTCGTTATGAGATTGATTTTCTGCCGGCGTTAATGTTGCTGGCCGTCATTGGCTTTTTTGCACTGGAACGAAATCCGAAAATTTTGACGCGCGTCGTTGGGGCGCTATTTCTGGCCTACAGCATTTTTTTCAATGCGTTCGCGGCGGTTAAAGACCATGCAGAAGATAATTTCCTCACCGGAAACTCACTGGTGAACGGCGGCAGATTGGATGAAGGCCTGGGACATCTCCAGACGGCTTTGAAGCTTGAGCCTCAAAATGCATGGTTTCACGTCGGATTGGGAAAGGCTTTTTTTGAGGCAGGGCGGCTAAATGACGCGCTTTTCGAGTTTGAAAAAGCTGTTGAAATCGACCCCCGGTCTGCTGAAGCAGAGTTTGACCTCGGTAAAACTTTTTTGCAGTTGGGCCAAACCGATGCGGCGGTTGACCACTTTTACAAGGCGTTTGAAATAGGTCCGCACTATGCTGAAAGCCGGGATGCGGCGGAAAACAATAACCTGGCCTGGGAACTGGTGGTCCGCCCGGGCGCCGGCAATCGAGCCGGTGAAATGGCTATAAAGCTTGCGCAAATAGCGTGCGAAAAAACGCAGTATCAAGAAACTGTTTCGGTCGGCACATTAAGTGCCGCCTATGCTGAAGCGGGTAGATTTGACGATGCTATTTTAACTTCAGAGAAGGCTTGCGAATTGGCACGGCAGCATGGCGAAACGAACCTGTTGAAAAATAACGAAGAGCTGCTTCGCCTGTTTGAGCATCATCAACCTTATCGCGCTACTGACTCAACATCTGCTGAAAAACCCCTTAATTAAGTGGAGCGAGCGAAGGGATTCGAACCCTCGACATTCACCTTGGCAAGGTGACGCTCTACCAGACTGAGCTACGCTCGCTTCCAAAGAGAGGAGTATTTTACGAATCCTCAGGGAAATGGCAAGCCCGATTCAGCGTAATTAAGCGGTGGCAGGAGCGGCCAGGGTGGCCCGGACCATCTTGAGCAATTCGTCGTGGTCCAGCGGTTTGTACAAAAATCCGACAGCGCCGTTGGCAATGGCCTTTTCTTTGTCTTTTTCGCCCGCGCCGCCGGTGATGATAATAATGGGGATTTTCTTGGATTCATCCACGCGCCGGAGCCATTCCATGATGCGGAAGCCATCCCACGGCACACCGCCGACGTCCGGCGGGAAACTGATGTCCAATAAAATGAGGTCCGGCTTTTCCCTGCGCACCACGCCCACGGCTTCCGAGCCGTCCAGGGCGACGACGACATTGAAACCGGCGCCTTTGAGCTTCAGGCTAATGGTTTTGACAATAACTTCATTATCATCAACTACCAGCACCTTTTGGGGAACCGGCGGCGGGGTCCCAGGTTTTCCCGGCATATCAGTTTTTTGAGCAATCATCAGGCTAATGCAAGCTGCTTTCGTACCAAAAATGGCCCTTTTTCGCAAAGTTATTTATGGGCTTTAAATAGTGCTAAACACCCCGTTAAACTGCTGGTGTGAGCAACGTTTACTACGTTCCGGGCAAAGAGCGTGCCGCCAGGGTGGGTGACCTCTTTGCCGCTATCGCGCGCCGTTACGACCTGCTGAACGACCTGCAAAGTTTCGGCCTGCACCGGCTTTGGAAGCGCCGGGCGGTGGCCCTGGCCGGGGTCAAAACCGGCGACCGCGCCCTGGACCTGTGCTGCGGCACTGGGGACATCGCCTTTGCCCTCGCCCGGGCTGGCGCGGACGTCACCGGCCTGGATTTCAGCGCGCGAATGCTTGAAGTGGCCCAGCACAAAAACTCGAAGTTGAAAGCTCAAAATTTAAAATTCCAGCAGGGCGATGCTGAGCAGCTTCCCTTTCCGGATAATTCCTTTGACGCCGTGACGATGGGGTACGGCCTGCGGAATTTATCGAGCTGGGAGGCGGGATTGCGCGAGATGATTCGCGTGGCCAAACCGGGCGGACGCCTCGTGGTACTGGACTTTGGTAAACCGGCCAACGCCCTGTGGCGGAAACTTTATTTCACCCATTTGAAATGCTCCGTGCCGCTCATTGGCCTGCTGTTTTGCGGCCGGGCAGACGCCTACGCTTATATCCTCGAATCGCTCAAACATTACCCGGCGCAGGTGGCCGTGGCCGAAAAAATGCGCGAACTGCAACTGGCCGATGTCCAAATCGTCAACTTCGTTGGCGGCGCCATGGCGATCAATTTTGGGAGGAAGTCGGGGAAAATATGAAGCAACTCGCGACCATCACGGTCATTGGACGCGACAAAACGGGTGTGGTGGCCCGCGTCACCAATTTGCTCTTCGAGGCCAAGGCGAACATCGAGGCGCTGGAGGAACAGGTCACGCGCGGCCAGTTCAGCATGACGCTCCAGGCATCGTGGAAGGACGGCGAGTTGAAAACGGAATCGCTCCAGGCCGGACTGGCAAAGTTGGCGGCGCAGTTGGAGATGGAAATCAAGGTGCGGTTCACCGAGTACAATCGCCGCCAGCGCTTCGCCATCATGGTGACGCGGGAGACGCACTGCTTTGAAGCGCTCATGGAGGAGCGATTGAAGGCGGCTCCGGCATTGGTCATTGGCAATCACCCGGACTTTGCGGCGCGGGCGAAGAATCGCCGGTTGCCGTTTGTCTACATTCCCTGGGCCGATCGCGCGAAGGCGGAGGCGCGGGCGTTGCGGCTGCTGGAGGAGCATGAGATAGATTTTGTGGTGCTGGCGCGGTTCATGAAAATCCTCTCGCCGAATTTCGTTTGGCGGCATAAAAATAAAATCATCAACATTCATCCCTCGCTGCTGCCAAGTTTCCCGGGACCGCAGGCGTATCGCCAGGCTTACGAGCAGGGTGTAAAAATCGCCGGCGTGACAGCGCATTTTGTTTCGATGCGCCTGGATGAAGGGCCGATTATCGCACAGGGAAGTTTTCAGATTCGCCCGCGCATGTCGCTCAAGGAAATTGTCGCGCGCGGCCAAAAACTCGAGGCGGACGTGCTGGTCAAAGCGGTGAAATTGTATTTAGGCAAGCGACTGGATGTTTACTGGGGCGTAGTGAGGGAGGTGTAACTTGAAAGTGGCTTGTGCGTTGGCCACTTAGTCGTTTTTTCTTGAATTAGTCGTCGTTCTAAAACTCTATAATTAATAACAATTAGAACGGTGGCTGACTTATTGTAGAAATAATTACTGTGACGTTTTTACACCGTATTCGTTCGCAATTTGTTCGCATTTTTGCCAGGCTGGTTTGGTGTCATAGGCTTCCAGCGAGCGGCGCAGCGTGGGCAAATCGCTGAGCTCGCCTTTATAGGTCGAGATAAGATCAAGACTGTCATCATCGGCATCTTCTTTTTTTTCTTTTTCCGCCCAGGTATTGCAGTAATCCGCCCATGCCTGTCGAAACGGCTCCGGACAGGCGGAAACGTCAATTTTCCTTATCAGGTCCACATACTCTATGCCATGAATCTGCAGGCCGGCGATGTCCTCCCCATCAACCGTATAGTAGACACACTGGGAACTCGCATCTCCCTTTTCAGCCAGCACACGGGCGATGGCCTGGTGCGATTCCAATTGCGGGCTGGTAGCACAGCCACAAAGACCCAGGCAAAATAAGGCTAAACAGGATAACGCGGTGATATGCTTCATAGATATTTATTTGAAGTTCACTGGAGAACATAAGTGGCCCATCGGCTAAAACAAGTTAATTAAATGGCAGGCCTTGAAAGTTTCCACACAAAGATCACTGAAAAAGCAGCGAAATAAATTGCAAAATAGATCGCAAGCCAAAATATAGTACTAATGGACTATATAACTTGGCATGCCTTTTGTGTTCTAATGGGCGGTCTCACAGAATAGGTTGTTATACGGGCCCATGGCTACGATTGGAAGGTTTGTTATTTTCTGCCACAATTATGATTCTCAGGCACGTATTTCAACTTACCGTCCTCATCATGACCTGCGAACTGATGGCCGCTGCCCATGGAGAATCCACCAATTCATCCCCAATCGTTGCTGAAGTTACAAACGCGCCAATCGTTTTGCCTCCGATGACGATTATAGGAAAGCCTTCGCTAACCTCGCCTCCCATGTCCGTGGCTGAGGAAAATAAAAAGCAAATCCCCGGTGGCTTCACCATCCAGGGCCCTGACGCGATGTACCGGGGGCGCGCTTCCAGCCTGGGCGACCTGTTCCAAAACGCTCCGGGCCTGGTGACGCTCTCGGAAAATAATGTAGAGGTAAGCAAGGTGTTCATACGTGGCTCGGGAGTATTTTCTGAGGACGAGCCGATTGGGGTACAATATCTGATTGATGGGTTGACACTCAACCAGGGCGATGGCGAAATCATTTTGGAGGACTTTGACGTGGGTACCATCAAGTATGCGGAGGTTTATCGCGGAGCCAATGCGTTGCAGTACGGCGCGCTGGGTTTAGGCGGCGCGGTTAATTTTGTTCCATATACGGGCTATGATGTGCCGCCATTGACTCTTAGATTTACGGGGGGAAGTTTTGGATTTTTTCGCGGGCAGGCGACTGTCGGGGGAGTTCAGGGACCTTTTGATTATTTCATTTCTGTTTCGGGCCGTTACCGCGATGGCTGGCGCGACCACAGCCGTGAATACACAGACATGCTTTTCAGCGATTTTGGATATAAAATCAGCGACTACGTGGAAAACCGGTTTTATCTCATCGCCGACCAGACGGATCGCCAGGTGCCCGGAGGAATTACGCTGGCGCAAATGAACAATAATCCAAAGCAGACCGGGACCAACGCCATCTCCCAGGATTTTCAGAAAAATTGGTGGTATTTTCGCTTGGCCGACAAGGTGGCTTATGACAACGGCTGGGAAGAAGCGAGCGCCGGGGCATATTGGTGGTATCGCAACGCCTACGAACCCAACCTCTACATCACCAACTATTATAACCAGGGCATCGGGACCTTTTTTGCGAATGACTTCGGCGGCTTGCTCAATTCAACGACGCACAGCCAAATTTTGGGCCAGGATAATATCTTCCAAATAGGATACAATCCGACGGCGGAAAGGGAGGACGATTCTTACTTTGCCAACAACCAGGGGCAGGAAGGGCAACTTACCGGGGCGGACGTAGAATGGTCTTTCAACTCCGTTCTCTACGCGCAAGACCAACAATATTTGACGGAAAAACTTTCGCTGGTGACTGGAATCCAGTTCGCCTATGTCCAGCGGAACTTCACCGATAATTTTACCAATTCGGTGGACGGCAACCAATCCGGCAATGTCACCCTGCGCGGGGTTAATCCCAAGTTCGGGGTGATTTATGAACCGACCGAGCATGACCAAATTTACGCGAATTTCAGTCGGAGCTGGCAGCCGCCTTCCTTTGACGACATGGTTAATTTTGATACAGGGCCCAATACCAGCCAGACATTTACGCCTTTGAACGCGCAGAGTGCGTGGACGGTGGAAGTGGGCACGCGGGGCCAGAGCCAGGATGACCGTTTCGATTGGGAATTATCTCTCTACCGCAGCTGGGTGCGTGACGAATTGCTGGATCTGTTTATCCCGCCGGATACGGAGGTCGGCGGGGTAAATATTCCCCATACCATCAACCAGGGGATTGAGGCCGGCCTGACTATCCGGCTGCTGGATTCGATTATTGTAAAGGCGAATAAGTTGCATCCGGGCGACAGCCTTACCTTGAGGCAGGATTATACCTTGAGCGATCTTCATTTCAGTGACAATCCGACCTATGGCAACAATCAGATTGCCGGCGTGCCGGAGCATGTCTATCAGGCGGAATTGATGTATGAAACGCCCTGGGGTTTTTACGCCGGGCCGAATGTGAGCTGGGTCATAACGCACATTCCCGTTGACAACGCCAACACGCTTTATGCGCCGGCCAATGCGTTGCTGGGATTCAAAATGGGAATGGACCTGGGAAAAGGATTTTCGATTTTCTTTGATGCCAGGAATTTGTTGAACGAAAATTATGCCGCCTCGGTTGACCCCATCTCCAGCGCGAAAGCGTATCCGCCGCCGCTCCAGGTTTTTCATCCCGGCGATCCTCGCTCTTTCTATGGCGGGATTTCATGGTCGTGGTAAAAGCGGGGCTGAATTTAATGCTTCAGATTCCGCCTTCAATCAATTAGCTTTTCGCCTATGCGAGAGAAATCCCTGGAATTTTTACGAACACTGGTCAATACGCCCAGCCCCACCGGCTTTGAAGTCCGCGGCCAGCGCGTCTGGCTCGATTACGTCAAACCATTCGCCGATGAAACTTTTTCGGATGCCTATGGCAATTGCGTCGCGGTGCTGAACAAAGGCGGCTCGCCCCGGTTGATGCTGGCCGCGCATGCGGACGAAATCGCGATGACGGTCAACTATATCACGGATGACGGATACGTATACGTTCGCAATATGGGCGGCGTGAACCCGGGCATTACCCGGGCGCAAAGGGTCGTGATATATTCGAAGAGCGGCGCAGTCAAAGGTGTAGTGGGCAGTGTCGCGCCGCACTTGATGCGCGGCGATGACAAGGAACCCAAGCTACCCAAGATACATGAGCTGTTCATCGACATCGGCGTGGCAAACCGCAAAGAAGCGGAAAAGCTCGTGCGCGTGGGAGATCCGATTACGCTGGCGGACGAATTTGATTTGCTGCGGAATGATTTGGCAGTGGCGCGGGCCTTTGACAACCGTATTGGCACCTTTGCCGTGGCGGAAGCAGTGCGGATATTGAAGGAATCTAAAGTTAAGTTGAAGGCAGAGATTTGCGCCGTGTCCAACGTGCAGGAGGAAGTCGGATTGCTGGGCGTGCGGCAGATTGCTTATTCGCTCAAGCCGGATGTCGCGCTCGTCGTGGACGTGACGCATGCAACGGATTATCCGAGCCTTGCCAAAACGCAGCACGGCGATGTCAAACTGGGCAAGGGGCCGGCCATCACGCACGGCGGTTGCAATCATCCAGAGGTCGTGGCGCGAATCGAAGCGGTTGCGAAATCCAGACGCATTCCGCTGCAGCACCAGGCGATGTCCAACAACAGCGGGACGGACACTGACGCGGTATTTTGGACGCGCGGAGGCATTGCGAGTGGGCTGATCAGCCTGCCGAATCGCTACATGCACTCGCCGGTGGAAGTGGTGAATTTAAAAGATTTGGAAAAAATCCCTGAGTTACTGGCCGCTTTTGCGCAATCGTTGAAGGCCGGGGAAACGTTTAAAGTGAAGATCTAATAGAATTTCCTTGAAATTTGTCATCATCTCCAATAGAGTTGGCGAATATGAAATGGGTAACGCCTGATTTTGAAGAAATCACGCTGTGCATGGAAGTAACTGCGTACGTCAGCAACGGCAAGTAAGATTGCGTTAGTTAGTTGCGTTGCTGGCAGTTGCTCCGTACAGGGTATATTTTGTGCAAATACGCATCCTTGGTTCGGCTGCGGGCGGTGGTATTCCCCAATGGAACTGCAATTGTCGCAATTGCCGCGCCGCCAGAAAGTCGGGAACCTTCCTTTCCCAATCCTCCGCCGCGGTTTCTGATAATGGCAAAGAATGGCTCCTGCTGAACGCTTCGCCCGATTTGGTTTATCAATTCGCTTCGTTCCCTCCGCTGGCCCCGCGCGGTAAAAAATTGCGCGGCAGCCCAGTAGCGGCGGTCATTCTGACGGATGGAGAAATGGATCATACCGTCGGCCTGCTTTCGTTGCGTGAAGATAAGTCGCAGCATCTCGTTAGTACTGCGGGCGTGAAAGATTTGCTGACCCGTGGATTTCCGGTGCTCCCGGTCCTCGAAAAATATTGTCGGATTCATTATTCCCATTTTCCGGTTCAAATCGCCGGGATTCATGTTACCGCCTTGGAATTAGAAACGGATAAAGAACTGATTTATAATTCGCACACGCCGCCGCAGGGGACGGTCGTTGCGCTTCGGCTCGAAGGCATGCGCAGCAAGCGAAGTGGTGTTTATGTTCCGGGGCTGCCCGCGATTACCGAGAAATTGGAAGCATGGGTGAAAGACTGCGATTGCCTGATGGTGGACGGGACGTTTTGGTCGGAACGGGAAATGATTTTGCAGGGCCTTTCCAAACGCACGGCGCGCGACATGGGGCATGTGCCGATCAGCGGTCGGGGCGGCAGCCTCGAATGGTTGCGCGGCCTGGAGGTCCCGCATAAGATTTACACTCACATAAACAATTCAAATCCGATTTTGCGGAAAGCATCGCGCGAACGGCGGATGGTGGAGAGCGCGGGCATCGAAATTTCCTGTGACGGAATGGAAATCAAATTATGAAACGACAGCAACAGCTTCCCTGGCCTGAGAAAGAATTTGTGGCGCGCCTGGAGGCGGTCGGAGGGCGGAGCTATCACGACAAACATCCGTTTCACGTCCTGATGAACGCGGGCAAACTGGACCGCCGTTCGCTCCAGGGGTGGGTAGCCAACCGGTTTTACTATCAAACGGCGATTCCCATCAAGGACGCAGCAATCCTTTCGAATTGTCCCGATCCGGCCATTCGTCGTTTGTGGATACAGCGCATCATGGACCATGACGGCACGCGCAACGAAATCGGCGGGATTGAAAAATGGCTGCGGCTGGGTGTGGCCGTGGGATTATCGCGCGCGGATATGATTTCAGAAAAACACCTGCTGCCGGGCGTGCGTTATGCGGTGGATGCGTATATTAATTTCTGCCGCACGCGGCCATGGATTATCGCCATGGCGTCATCGCTGACGGAATTGTTCGCGCCCACCCTGATGTCCAAACGCATTGCGGCTTTTGAGCGGCATTATCCCTGGGTCAAGGAAGATGGCCTGCGTTATTTTCGCGGGCGTTTGACGCAAGCGCCGCGCGATGCGGGTTTTGCGCTGGGCCTGGTAGTGGAGCGGTGCCGGAGCCGGGAATTGCAGGAGCAGGCGGTGGATGCGCTTAAATTTAAATGCGAACTTTTGTGGGCGATGCTGGATGCCGTGCATTTGGCATATATTTTAAACCGGTCGAAAAAATGAATGCCGTTGCTGACAGCTCCAGGCCGCGCCTGGCGGACAAAGCGCGTCTCAAATGGGACGCGGTGCGCGAAAAGCATTTGCTGCTTTTTCCGGAAGGCGTGTTGGTGCTGAATCCAACCGCACGGGCGGTGCTGGAGCTTTGCGACAGCCAGCGGACGGTCGCGAACATTGTTGAGATCCTGGGCGAGCGCTACCAGAGCAATGAGGTTGGCGCCGGCGTGAAGGAAATTTTGCAACGGCTGGCCGAGAAAAACCTTGTCAAACTGGGCGACTGACCGATGGAAACGCCGCGTCCATTTTCATTGTTGTGCGAGCTGACGTATCGCTGCCCGCTGCAATGTCCGTATTGCAGCAACCCGCTGAATTTCGCACAGCACACGGGAGAGTTGAGCACCGACGAGTGGAAGCGCGTGTTGTCCGAGGCAGCGGCGTTGGGGGTGATCCAGGCGCATTTTTCCGGCGGAGAACCATTGCTGTTGCCGGACGTGCCGGAGATTATCCGCCATGCGCGAGAGCAGGGGCTTTACACGAATTTAAGCACAGGCGGGACGCTCCTGACGGAGAAGCTGGCCGCTCAATTACGCGACGCAGGGCTGGACAACCTGCAGGTGAGCATCCAGGACGCGGACGCGAAAGACTCCGATCTGATGGCCGGCGGCGCGCCGTCGTTTGAAAAAAAAATCCACGCGGCGCGGCTGGCGCGCGCGGCCGGTTTTTCGCTCACGTTGAATGTGGTGCTGCAACGCCGGAACATCGGGCGCATTGCAGAGATCATTGCCATGGCGGAAGAACTGGGCGCAGAGCGGCTGGAGCTGGCGAATACGCAATTTAACGGCTGGGCGTTGAAAAATCGCGCGGCGCTTTTGCCGACACGCGCACAGGCGGAATTGGCCGCGCAGACGGCGCAGGCTGCGCAACAACGGCTCAAGGGCCGCATGGAAATCCTCTACGTACTGCCAGATTACTTTGAAGAATTTCCCAAACCATGCCTGCAGGGTTGGGGGCGTGTCTTCATAACGGTGACGGCGGACGGCACAGTTTTGCCGTGCCAAACGGCCCGGGAAATCCGCGGGTTGAAATTCGAAAATGCGCACGCACACTCGCTGGAAAAAATCTGGCTGGAGTCGGACGCGTTTCGCAGGTTTCGCGGCACAGCTTGGCTGCCGGAACCGTGCCGGAGCTGCCCGCGCAAGGAAGTAGATTTCGGCGGCTGCCGCTGCCAGGCGTTTTTGCTGACCGGTGACGCAGCGTCCACGGACCCGGTCTGCTCGCTCGCCCCGAAGCATCATATGATTACGGAAGCGCTGGCGGAGGCGGAACGGGGAGGGGAGCAGGATCTGGTCTATCGCAATGCGGTAGAATCCCTGAGGCTGGGGAAATCACCCTCGCGCGAAACTGCATAAAACTGTGCATCCGAGAGATTTGGAACTGCAACCTTCTATGCGGCCGGATTGGCTGAAAGAAAACGGCGCGTCATTTTTTCGAGGGTGGAAATCCAAAGCGGATGTTCGTTGAGGCAGGGGATTTGGGCGAATTCTTTTCCACCCGCGCCGATGAAGGTTTCTTTACCGCGCATACCGATTTCTTCAATGGTTTCGAGGCAATCCGAGACAAAAGCGGGGCAGATGACGAAGAGCTTTTTGATGCCGCGTTTGGGAAATTCAGCGAGTTCGAAATCGGTGTAGGGCTTGAGCCAGGGGTCTTTGCCCAGGCGGGATTGAAAGGACACGGAATATTTATTTGGGGGCACGCCGGCTTTGGCGACGAAAGCGGCGACGGTCTTAAAACATTGCGCGCGATAACAGGTCGCATGCGCAGGGCTGGGGACATCGCAGCAGTTTTCTTTCGCAAGGCAATGGCAGTGAGTCGGGTCGGATTTTCTCAGGTGGCGCTCGGGGATGCCGTGGAAGCTGAAAAGCAAATGGTCGTAACCGGTTTGAAGCATATCCTGCGCGCTGGCGGCGAGGGCTTCGATATAATCCGGGGCGTCGTAGTAGGGCGGCTGGACGGTGACTCTCATCTGCGGCGCGATTTGGGCCGCAACTTCCTGGACGCGCACGACGGCGCTTTCATAACTGGACATCGCGTAGTGTGGAAAGAGGGGAATCAAAAACAAATCGTCCACGCCGGCATCGCGCAATTTGGCGAGGGCGCTTTCAATGGAAGGATTTTGATAGCGCATGGCGAGCTCCACGGGGACATCGAGGCGCGCCTGCAATTTTTTTTGGACGCGGCGGCTGATCACAACGAGGGGAGAGCCTTCGGGCGTCCAGATTTTTTCATAGGCATGGGCGGATTCTTTGGGGCGCGAGGGCAAAATCGTGAAATGGACCACGCAAAAACGTATGGGCCAGGGCGCATCCAGCACGCGGCCGTCCATAAGAAATTCGCGCAGATATTTCCGGACATCGCTGACGGCGGTGGAATCGGGCGAGCCGAGGTTGACGAGGAGGACACCTTTTTTCATGGCAGAAAGTTCTTCAAACGGGCGGCGACATTGCCGCCGGCGGTGACGGAATCGCCCAGCGAAACGCCGTCGCGAAAATGTCCGGCGAAAAACAGGCCGGGGGTGGTGGATTCGATTTCATTCATGCGATCCTTGTATTTTCCGTAGCCAAGATTGTACTGGGGAATGGCCCGGGGATAAAGCGCGGTGTGAACGAACACGGGTTTGCCCCGCCCGCCGAGCAAGACGGCCAGGTCATTGCAGGTGACGCGGACCAATTCGTCGGGCGGCAGGGCGGCGAGTTCGGGGGAGCGTTCGCCGCCAATGTAGCTGGACAGCAGCACATGGCCGGCAGGGGCGCGGTTGGAGAAAAGCGCGGAGGAAAAGATGGTGCCAAGGATTTTGAAGCCTTCGATTTTAGGAATCAACATGCCGAAACCTTGGCAGGGATGGGCGACGTCTTCGCGCCGGAAACCGAGAACGACACTGGCCACAGGTGGGTAACGGATGTCGGAGAACAGGGAGACGTCCACGGGCTTATCAGCGGTGATTGGCAATTCGGACAGCCGCCAGGCAGTGCCACAATACACGACAGCGCTATGCTCAGCATCGCCGGATGGCGTTGTCACGCGCCAGATATCGCCATTTTTTGCAAGGCGGGTGACAGGAGTATTGAATTTGACATCAAGCTGCGAAGCGAGCGTATCGGGCAAAACCTGCAAGCCTTCGTCAAAAGAAAATTTGGGGGCGCGGTCCCGGGCGACCTGGCCGGTTTTTTTGCGTTCGTGCGCGCCACGCATCTGGCCCTTAATGAGCGAACCGTATTTTGATTCAAGTTGCGCGAGCCGGGGAAAGGCGTGCTGGACGGAAAGCTTATGGGGATCGCCGGCGTAAATGCCCGCGACAAGGGCATCCACGAGGCGGTCGAGAAATTCGCGGTTCAACCGGCGCGTGACAAATTCCGCGACACTTTCTTCCACACCATCGCGCCTGGGCGGGACGAAGGGTTCGCGCAGGAGGGCGAATTTCGCGCCGATGCTTAAAAGTTCGGACGTGAAAATTCCGAGCTGCGATGAAGGCATGGCGACGGGTTTTTTGCCACGCACGACGAAGCGGGCTTCGGCATCGGGGGCAGTATATTGGCGGCGCGATTCGAGGTTCAGGTCGCGGATGAGCTGGGAGATTTCCGGGGTGGTTTCGAGAATGGTGTTGGGCCCGGACTCGGCGAGGAAGCCGTCGCGACGGATGGATTGGATGACGCCGCCGGGACGCGCTCCGGCTTCATAGACCGTGACCGGAATGCCCTTGCGTTTGAGGCAAAAAGCGGCGGTCAATCCGGTGATGCCGGCACCAATCATGGCAACAGGTTTGAGCGCGCTCATTGAGCATCCAGATTAACTAAAAGGCCGGCTAACGGCGAACCGCTTTTTGTGCCGGCGCGCTGCGAAAATTTTTTTTGGTTAACTGAGGTTAAAAATCGGTTTGATCGGTATGTATTCGGTATGTTTTGGTCTGGCCGGTTTTGCCACAGAGGCACAGAGACACAGAGAGGGAATATTTCATGCAAGGGCATGAAAGCGCAAGGTGAGGCAGGCGCGTGTGTTCTTCTCTCTAAAACAGCATGGCTCAGCGATGGCCTTTTGGCAGTCATCAGGCCAGTTTAGGGGAGGAGGAGGAAAAGGCTTAGTTCCGGAATACTGCTAAATTCGAAGTTAATTTCCATACTGCACGCCTTTGACGAAGGTGGTGAAGGCGTCTTTCTGGGCGGAAACGATTTGGGGATCGCCCATCAACTTATAAAACCAGGTATCGTTGGGTTGGGTGACGACGATACCGACGATTTCAGCCGGCTTACCAGTTTCGGCGTTGGTGCCGCTGAGGTCCACGAGCTGGGCCTGGCCGCCGGAGACGGAAAAGCTTGTAGTGGGAATTTCATCCTGGGGCGGCAGACCGAGCTGGCCGCGCCAGCGATTGACGTTGGGAGCCAGTCCGCCGCCATCGCCAGTGGACTGGCTGACGTTGACAGTCGCCTGCGCATTGTCGATCCAGGCGATAACAAATTTAGCCACCAGGAATTGCCCGGCGCTCACTTCCTGCCAGCCACCCGGGACTTGCCAATTGGGCTGGCCTTCGTGAGAGATGGGACCGGCTTCGGGAGCGGCGTTCATATCACCGATGGCGGGATGGCCCGGCGGGAGTTGGGCCTGCGCCGGTTGCGAGCCGAAGGAAAGCGTTTGAAGAAAATCAACGAAGACAGGTTTCTGTTGCTCGACCAGACCGGCATCGCCGGTCATTTTGAAAAACCAGGCGGTGCCATCGCGATGCTGGATGACGCCGAGAATGCGACTGGGTTCGCCGCTCGTCGAATTGGCACCGGCAATGTCGTAAAGCTGGGCGGGCTGGCCGCCGGCCTGGACAGTTTCAGCAGAGTTTTGCAGCACATCGTCCGACTGGGGCGAGAGGCCGACCTGGCCGCGCCAGCGATTGACGTTGGCGAAATCGCCGCCGGCCATGCCGGGCAGCGGGACGATACTGACGTCCGCCTGCGCGCCATTGGCGCCGGCGATTTTGAACGAGCCGACGCGCATTTCACTGGGCGGGACTTCGGTCCAGTTGGTGGGAGTAGTCCAGGTGACCGGCACGGCGGAGGCATCCGGGGCGACGACACCGGCCGGCATGGATTGGGCGGACATGGAAGAATTATCGGGCGCAGAAATGTCCGGGTGGCCGGGCGGCAAATCGGACGGCGCGGCATTGGTGGCGGGCGCGGTGGCGGTTGGTTGAGCCGTTTGATCCTGGTCCTGGCTGGCCTGATAGACCTGGGCCTGCTCTTTATGACAGGCGGTGGCAAGCAACAGGAGCGGGGCCAGGGCCAGGGCGACGCGAACGATTTTAGAAAAGTTGTTTCTCATTGCACACAAAATGACATGTCAGTTTGAATAAGACTGTAAATTATTTCAACTCCGCCGCGACGTGTTCGCCCAACTCTTTTGCTTCGACCACGGGACGTTTGGTTTCAAAACGCCGGACCATTTCATTGGTGAACGACACGGCACGCATGGAGATTTTATCGCCGTTGATTTCGGCGTAGGCGGCGACGGGGCTTTGGCAGCCGCCACCCATTGCGCGTAAAAAAGCGCGCTCGGCGGTCACAGCCTGAAAGGTATTGAAATGATTCAATCGCTCGCAGATTTTGGCGATGCGTTCGTCGCTGGCGCGGATTTCCACGCCAATCGCCGCCTGGCCAACACACGGGAGCATCACGTCCAGGTCCAGCACCGTGGCGAGCAAGCCATCCGGTACGGCGTCGCCGACCAGGGTGCCGTTGGGTTTGATTTGAAAATTCAGCCGCGTAAGACCGGCGAGCGCGAGGACCGTCCCATCCAGTTCGCCGCGTTCGGCAACTTTTTGCAGGCGGGTGGGAACATTGCCGCGGATCTCGACGATTTTTAGATCCGGCCGCGCGACAAGCAGTTGCATTTTGCGGCGGGTGCTGCAGGTGGCGATGGTGGCGCCTTTGGGAAAATTGCGCAGGGTCGTGCCAGTTTTCAGGCCGCACAACTGGCTTTGGCCGGGAGACCAGTCTTGGGTAATGCGGGTGGCGTTATCTTTCAAGTAATCTTCCGAACGATACACCAGCACATCGCGGACATCGGCTCGTTTGGGTGTGGCGGCGAGGACGAGGCCGGCGGGCAGTTCGGTCGGCAAATCTTTCAGGCTGTGGACGGCCAAATCGGCTTTGCCTTTGACGAGCGCCACTTCGAGTTCTTTTGTGAACAGGCCTTTGGGCAGGC
>JASHZU010000356.1 GCA_030042375.1 Verrucomicrobiia bacterium | reverse complement strand
ATGAGCCGGACATTCACTTTGATGGTTTTGGGGCTGCCCAGGCGTTCGAAACTGCCTTCCTGGATAACGCGCAGCAACTTCGCCTGCGCTTCGAGCGATAGCTCGCTGATCTCGTCCAGGAAAAGGCTCGAACCATCCGCCATGTCGAAACGGCCGCTTTGACGCGCCAGCGCGCCAGTGTAAGCGCCTTTTTCCCGGCCAAACAGTTCGCTCTCTATCAGCGGCGGCGGCAACGCAGCGCAATTGACCTTTACAATTTTATAACTGGAACGGCGGCTGAGGTTGTGGATGGCGTCGGCGACCAGTTCTTTGCCCACGCCGGTCTCGCCGCAAATCAGCACGCTCGAATCCGTGGGAGCGACCATGCATACCTGTTTGAGGACTTTCCGGATAGCGTCGCTCTGCCCGGCGATGCCGCAGCATGGCTCGGTTAATTTGTTGTCTCTTTCGAGATAGTCGTTCTCCATCGGGGAGGAATCATTCCATCGTTCAATTTGGGGCATCGTTTTTTGCATCTGTTTAGCCATTTTTCCGTTTGATTGTTTTCACAGAGAGCAGGCCGCCGTAATACCATATGCCTCACCAACACCGCTTCCTCCCAGAGCATGTTGGTTAAAAAACTTTTCCGACTTGCCTGATAATCGACTATGACATAGGCATTTGCAGGGCACAATCATATTTTGATGCCCTTAGGTGCAAAAATTTCTTTGAATTTGGCGTAAAAATTCGGCGTTCTCTTTTGATTGTCAATGAATTACAAACTTATTCACCGCGAATTTGATTCAGCGAGTCATGGCACCCGGCAGGACGGAATGCCGACTAAAGGGCGGTTCGCCGACTTTCCCACGCGATTTATTCACTCTATTCACCGCGCTCTTTTCGTCTCAAAATCCTTGTCAACAAAGGCAATATCACGAGTCGTTATCGTCCGCCCCTTCCTTGGCATGGTTCAAGCATTTAGCGCGGCGGTGTTAAATCATTCCAGATTACTTTTGTGGCGCATGGTGGCCGTTATCGCCATCGTCAGTGCCGGGATGACCGGAAACATTTTTGCGCAGGACCAGGCGGTCCCGCCGCCCTCTGCTCCCGCCCAGCTCAGCGAGGATCAACTCGAGACTCTCGTCGCGCCGATTGCGCTTTATCCCGACCCACTCCTGACTGTGATGTTGCCCGCTTCCGTCTATCCGCTTGAAATCGTGCAGGCGGCGCGGTTTGTGCAGAACTCCAACAACCTTTCCCAGATCGATGCCCAGCCCTGGGATGACAACGTCAAAGCGGTGGCCAAATATCCTACCGTCATCCAAAAGATGAATGACGATCTCCAATGGACTATCCAACTGGGCAATGCCTTTGCCGACCAGCCCATGGATCTGATGAACGCCATCCAAACCTTGCGCGCCAAAGCGCAGGCGGTGGGAACGCTCAAGACCACGCCGGAGCAAATTATCATCGTCACCAACGCCGTCGTCGAACGCACCTACCAGGAACAAATCGTTTACGTGACGAACACCGTCATCGAAATTCAACCTGCCAACCCGCAATACGTCTACGTCCCCGTCTACAATCCGGTGTACGTTTACTATCCGCCGCCGGGCTATATCTATTACCCCACGTTCCCTGTTTACTATCCCATCGTGATTACGCCTTACCGCTGCAATTGGTATTACGGCGGCATTTACATTGGCGGCGGCGGATGGGTTGTCTGGGGCGGAAGAGGCCCCTACCATCCGCCTTACTATCCGTTACCGCCGGGTTATTATCGTCCGCCCGCGTACCGCCCTCCACCCGGTTATCGTCCTCCGCCGCCGGGCCATCGTCCGCCCGGATATCCGCCTCCGGGAAGCCGTCCTCCCGGCAAACCGCCAGGTGGTGGTCCGCCGGGTAACCCGGGCAATCGCCCGCCAGGCGGTAACCCTCCGGGTAATCCAGGCAATCGTCCACCGGGTGGTGGTCAACCAGGTAATCCCGGTAATCGTCCGCCGAGCGGTGGTCCAACGATTCAGCCGGTGCCTTCGAAGCCCGGCGAAGTAACAATTCAGCCCGTGGATGAACGCTGGCAGCCGGATCCTAACCGCCGGCGAAATTCCGGTTCAGGCGGCAACGGAGACACCGGCCCGTCGCGAGGCTGGCCAAGTAACCCTTCCACCCAACCGGCGCCGGGCAATCCAAACGGCGGCAACAGACCGGGGAATGGTACTGGCGGTGGAACTCGACCGGGAAATGGTAACAGGCCGAACACCGGAAATGGCGGTAATAATTCGCCGAGTATCCAACCGATGCCAAGCAATCCCAACCCCGGTAATGGCGGCGGTGGTAATCGGACGGGAGGTGGCAATCGGCCCAACCCCGGAAACGGCGGCAACAATTCGCCGACAATCCAACCGATGCCGTCCAATCCTGGCAATGGCGGTGGGAATCGGCCGAGTCAGCCGAGTGGCGGCTCGCGGGACAGTGCCTTCGGCGGCGTGGGCAGCGGCAACGACGCACGCAACTCCAGCAATCGCGGTTCGTCCAGCCGCGGCGGTGGTGGGGGCGGAGGCGGAGGTGGCCGCTAATGAAACCACATGCTATTATCAATGGGCCTATGAAAATTTCTCGATTCACTTTAGCTGTCCTGGCCTTGGTTTTGAGCGCGCCGTGGACCCTTCGCGCGGATGATACGGCAGAGATGTTTGCCACGCCCAACGATGCCGTGACCGCGCTCACCGCTGCCGCAAACGCAAAAGACCACGACGCGTTGCATACGATTTTCGGGCCGGGCCTTGCAGACATCGAAAATCCCGACCGCGTGCAGGCGACCAATGACCTCGCCCGATTTGCCGCCGCGCTGGACTCGACCAATTGGCTGGAACGTGAGTCGGATACCCAATACACGCTGGAAGTGGGACCGGACGCGTGGCCCTTCCCCATTCCCCTCGAAGAAACGAACGGCCAATGGTTCTTTGACACCGCCGCCGGCAAACAGGAATTGCTGAACCGCCGCATCGGGAGAAACGAATTGAAGACGCTCGATGTCATCCGCGCTTACGTCAATGCCCAGCGGGATTATGCCAGCAACGATCGCAACGGCGACGGCGTGCTGCAATTTGCCCAACGCTTCATTAGCACGCCCGGGAAAAAAGACGGTCTCTATTGGCCGCAGGGCCTCGATGTCGAAATCAGCCCGCTTGGGCCGCTCGTTGCCTACGCACAAAGTCAGGGTTATAGCGTGAAATCGCCCACCAGCACGAATGATTACCAGCCGTACAACGGTTACTATTTCAAAATCCTGACGCGCCAGGGCAAGCATGCCCCCGGCGGAGCGTACAATTACATCATCAATGGAAACATGATTGGCGGTTTCGCGCTCATCGCCTGGCCTGCCCAATATGGGAATACCGGCATCATGACCTTCATCGTCAACCAGCAGGGCCTCGTTTATCAAAAGGACCTCGGAGATAAAACCGCCAAGACCGCGTCCTCGATGAAAAAATACGACCCGGACAACACGTGGCAGTTGAGCCCGGATTAGGATAGGGACTCTAAAACGGATAGCCGTGAAGGAACGCAGAGAACGCAAATAGAAATGTATATATCGCGTATAGAGGTCAACAAGGTCTACAACGTTGATAACCAATAACTTAAAGGTCAACACAGAGGTCAACATTTTCTGAAAAGGGTCTACATCGTTGATAGTGAAAGACTTAAAGGTCAACATTATCGTTAATACATTCGTTGAAGTATTGAAGCCGGTCTTTGCATACGAAATATTTTTTGGTTAACCAGGGTTAAATTTCGTTTTGTTTCGATTTGTATCGGCTTGTTTTCCCACCTGATTTCCAGCGAAGCGGCCGCGCAGCAGCACGGCCCTACCACATCCAAACACATTGTAATGTCAAAGAACAATTGGTGAATATATTGACCCACCATGCGAGGATTTTAAACGAGGTGAGAAAAAATTGTTAGTTCGTGAATACCGCAATGGGGAGTGGCGAGTGACAGGCAGAAGAAATCCAGAATTTAATGACCGCATTTTTGATTTCGCGCCAACGCGCGGCTGCGAAAATGGCGGTGACTGCGTCACGGCCACCACCCAGGGGGACGCTCGCCCGGCACGGCGGGCTCGCTTACCCTGGGCTAATATCTTGCCGCCCTTTCAGGGCTGCTGAGTCAGACCCGCCTCCATGGTACT
>JASHZU010000044.1 GCA_030042375.1 Verrucomicrobiia bacterium | reverse complement strand
CAGTCCACGAGCATTTCGCTGTGAAGGATTTGCAGGATTAATTCAGACTGCGCGGAGCCGCCGCTGACATAGACGTGGGAGATTGGGCGGTCGTGTTGATGTTCGAAGAAATCCAGCGAGGCGCGCAACTCGCGTCCCAGCGGCTGTACCTGCATTTCAAGCGCGGCCTGGACTTCGGTAGCCATGCCCACCTTGATGCCTTCGGCTTCGGCGTAGCTGATGTTCATCGCTTCAGCCAGCCCGGCGGTTATCTGGTCGCCACCGAGGTTCACGACGCGCATCAAAACCAGTTCACCGCGGTCCATGATGCTGATCGAAGAATGTTTAAAACCGATATCCACGAGCGCGACCGTGTCTTTGGAGAAAGGCTCCGGGAGGGAAACTTCAAAGGCGTTCATAGGGCCGAGCAATCCGGGAATAATTTGGTGCGCGGAAAGACTGGCCTCCAGGATCGCCGCCTGGAAAGTGTTCAACAAGTCCTGCCTGGCGCCGCCAACCAATACTTTCAGTTTGGGCACTGCGGCCGCCTTGGGCGCTTCGGTTTTCTGGGAAAGTTTGGGAGGAAAAATATGACAATCAAACGCGTACCCGTTGAGGTCCTGCTGCAGGTAGGCCTTGGAATTATTTTTTAGCACCGCGCGCATGTCGTCCACGGGGATTTGCGGCAATTCAATCTGCTTGACCATCGTGTCATCCAAACCGAGCGCCAGCGTAATCCATTTGGGCTGGGCATCCATTTTTTGGACAACTTCGCGCAAGTGAGTGGCGAGCAGTTCTGAGGAAATTTTTTTGTCGAAAATCGGGGCATCGAGCAAAGCATAACGGGTCAAAGCAAGATTTTCTCCGCGGCGTTCCACGAGGATTGCCTTGGTCGTGCGTGTGCCCAAATCAACCGCCAACATTTGGTTTCGCCGTTTCTTTGATGCGCCGTTAAGCATTGGCCATGACATTTGCGTTAATAAATAAATGTGTTATAATTTGGTTGGAATCTATCCCCAACCAGCCTACAGAACGGTATACAAGCAATTGCCGCGCCAGATTTTCCCCCGGCCCAAAAACCGCTTGAAAATTGCTTTTATGCAAAAAAACTCAATCTCCTGTTCGGTGCTTCGCCCTCCCCGTGTCCTGTATCTATTCTTCGGCGGGAATGGCCGGCGGCTTGATTATTTTTTCGTTTCTCTGTCGCAGGATTGACTAAAATTTGCGGACATTTATTTTTTTAATTTTTAATTTTCAAAATTACCCCTCACATTGGCGGGGTGAATCAAAGCAAGACACCGGAAAATTCCCTGCGCGGTTTTTGGTCCCTCTTTGTCACGCAGTTTCAAGGCGCGTTTAGCGACAACGTCCTGAAGTATCTCGTGGTTTTCATGATTCTCGGATTGAACGTCTCGCCCGCGGAAAAAAATCAGTTCGGAGAAAAGGTGAACGCCCTGTTTTCCCTGCCTTTTATTTTATTCTCTTTCTTTGGCGGTTTTTTGGCCGACCGTTTCAGCAAACGGACGGTCACCATTGCGGTCAAAATTTTTGAGATCCTGGTCATGTCTTTTGTCTGTGCCGGGCTGGCCTGGCAAAACCGGCAAATCCTGCTCGCCGGAATTTTTTTCATGGGGGTGCACAGCACTTTTTTTGGGCCGTCCAAATATGGCCTGCTCCCCGAATTGCTCCCGGAAAAAAAACTGTCGTGGGGCAACGGGTTGATTGAATTCGGAACCTACACGGCGATTATTTTAGGAGCGGTTGCCGCGGCATTCATGCATGAGACTTTCGGCTTAAACCAGATTTGGTCCGGAGTCATTCTGATTGCGCTCGCGTTTCTTGGACTGGGCACGAGCCTGGGCATTACCCGCCTGCCTGCCGCGGATCCGGGGCGGAAGTTCCACGATGATTTTCTGGGCCAGGTTGTCCGGCAATTGTGCGCGGTGGGCAAAGACCGCCGGCTGACGCTGGCTTTCCTTGGCAACACCTATTTTAATTTTCTCGGCGCGCTGCTCATGCTGAACATGTTTTTTTACGGCGCCTATGTGTTGCATGTGGGCGATACGCAGATCGGTTTGCTTAACATCGCGCTCGCCTTGGGCATCGGCGCCGGCAGCGTGGCTGCGGGATACGCTTCGGGAGGCAGAATCGAACACGGTCTGATACCTTATGGCGCCTTCGGAGTTTCAATCGTTTCGGCATTGATGGGCATTCCAGGCTGGTCATTGCATGCGGCCCTGGCCTGGCTGGCGCTGATGGGTTTTGCCGGTGGATTCTTTATCGTGCCGGTCTCGGCCATTTTGCAGTACGAGCCTGAGCCGTCCAAAAAGGGGGAAGTGCTCGCGGCGGCCAACTGGCTTTCCTTCGTCGGAATTTTTCTGGCATCCGGCGCGTATTACGTGCTGACGGGCGTTTTGAATTTATCTCCCCCGGCCGTTTTTATGTTTGGCGGTGTGCTGACATTTGTCGGGGCCATTTTTGTCCTGGTACTCTCGCCGGATTCGTTCGTACGTGCGGTTCTGTGGCTGATAACGCATACGATTTATCGGGTGCGCGTCGACGGGCTGGAAAATCTTCCTCGTCGTGGCGGGGTGCTACTCATCTGCAATCACGTGACCTTCGTGGATTGGTTGGTGCTAATGGCCGCAGCAAACCGGCCCGTGCGTTTCCTCATGGGAAGGGAATATTATGATAAGGCGTGGGTCAAGCCGCTTGCCAGCATCCCGCGCGTCATCCCTATTCCTCCGGAAATCCGCCCGCGTGAAGTCATCCAGGCCTTGCACGATTGCGGCCGCGCGATTCAAAACGGGGATGTGGTCGGCATTTTTGCCGAAGGCGGCCTCACCCGCACGGGAGAATTGCAACCGTTTCGCCGGGGCTTTGAGCATATGATGAAAGGCGCCACCGCTAATTTGCCGGCCGGCTCAGCTCCCCCGGTCATTGTGCCGGCCGCGCTCGTCGGTCTTTGGGGAAGCATTTTCAGTTTTGATGGGGGAAAATTCCTTTGGAAAAAACCGCCGCAATTTCCCCGTGCCGTCACCGTCCGTTTTGGCAAACCGATGCCCGCCAAAGCCACGCCGGAAGAAGTCCAGGCCGCCGTGGACCATTTAATGAAATAAAAAACGAGGCGTCCCTTGGGACGCCTCGTGTGGTTTCAAATCCAAAGATTATTGGGGGAAGTTAAAATACTGCAGGCCCCAGGGCGTGCCGTTGGTCGCCAGAATCAGCGCCGATTGCAACCCGCTCACCGACACTTCCGACACGCTGCCATCGGCATACCCAACGTTGCCCACCTTCAGGTGCAAATCATTGGCGCTCCAGCCCCACGCCGTCGCGTTGTCGGACAGCGTGTAGTTGCCACCGCCCATGTAGCGGGTAATCCCGTTGGCCGGGGTTCCCGCCGAGGTCGTCCCGATGTTGCGATCCCCAACCATGATCATCTGCGGATAGGATTCGGTGGCGTCACCGCATACAAAATAGCTCGCCGCATTGGTGCCGCAACCCGTCGCCCCAACCGCCGTGATGGCCATTTCCCCAAAGTTCGTCGCCGCCGTGTTATGGGACACGTCCGAAGGGCAAATCAGAATCTTGGGCGTGCTCAACTCATTGGACATCACGCAAAAGATGTTCGTCAGGCCCACCGGGACATACGTCGTGTGGTTCTGGGAGACCACCGATTCCATCGCCCCGCCGCTGGAGGTGCTCACCGCCATCGGATACTGGTTGTTGTTGTCCCCTTCCCAGATGCGGAAGGCCAAATTGACCTGCTTGAGGTTGCTCACGCAGTTGATGCGCTGCGCCCGCCGCTTGGCCGCCGCCAGCACCGGCAGCAACATCGCCGCCAGAATGGCGATGATCGCAATCACCACCAGCAATTCAATCAGCGTAAACGCTCGTTTCTTTCTCAGGATTCTTTTCATA